>NZ_AVOF01000518.1:0-18407 GCF_000465935.2 Pseudomonas sp. EGD-AK9 | reverse complement strand
CGAGGCCCTGGCCAGCGACTACGGCCAGCCGGTGCGCTGGCTGGAGCAGCGCAGCCGCACCACCTGGGAGAACGCCCGCTTCAGCGCCGAGCTGCTGCAGCCGCAGGGCGTGCGCCGCGTGGTGCTGGTGACCCAGGCCTGGCACATGCCGCGGGCGCGCTGGTGCTTCGAGCAGGCCGGCTTCGAGGTGATCGCCGCGCCCATGGGCTTTCTCGGCGGCGGCAGCGCCAGGCCGCTGGGCGGCTGGCTGCCGGAGGCCAAGGCGGTGTGGCAGAACGGCCAGTTGCTCAACGAGGCGCTGGGTTTGCTGCTCTATCCACTGGCCTATGGCGGCTCCTGAGCGCGCTTATTTCACCGCCTTGAGCACCACGAACTTGGGCGTCGCCGCCACCTGCTCGACGCCGCGGAACAGGCGTTTGAGTTTGGCGTGATAGCCCAGGTGGCGGTTGCCGACTATCCACAGCTCGCCGCCTGTGACCAGCGCGGCGCGGGCCTGCTGGAACATGCGCCAGGCGAGAAAATCGCCGACCACCTGCTGCTGGTGGAAGGGCGGGTTGCACAGCACCAGGTCCAGCGAATCGGCCGGCTGCTCGGCCAGGCCGTCGCCGGCGCGGATCTCGACCGGTCGCTCGCCGAGGGCCGCCCGCCAGTTGTCCCGCGCCGACTGCACGGCCATATAGGACTCGTCCACCAGGCACAGCTCCGCCTGCGGGCTATGCAGCGCGTAGACGATGCCGAGCACGCCGTTGCCGCAGCCCAGATCCGCCACACGGATGCGCCCGAGGTGGCGCGGCAGGTGCGGCAGGAAGGCGCGGGTGCCGATGTCCAGGCCCTCGCGGCAGAACAGATTGGCGTGGTTGAGCAGCTCGATGGCCGGGTTGTCCAGCCGGTAACGCGTCGGGTAGGGCGATGCGGGCGCCGCCTTGGTCGCGGGCGTGGCCGTCAGCAGACGCGCTTTCTTCAGTGCCAGCGAGGCCTGTACCGGGCCGATGTATCGTTCCAGCAGGTCGCCGGCGGCGCGCGGCAGGTGCTTGACCATGGCGCCGGCCACCACCCGCGCGCCGGGGGCGAGCTGGCCGTGCAGGCGGATCAGCTGTTCCTCCAGCAGGGCCAGGGTCTTGGGCACGCGGATCAGCACCCAGTCGAACGGCCCCTGCGGCGTGTCGCTGGCCGGCACGAAGGTCACTGCGTCGCGGGCCAAGCCGTTGCGCGCCAGGTTGCTGTGCAGGGCGATACGGCCCAGGTGCGAGTCGCCGCTGCTGGTCAGCCGGCACTGCCCGGCCAGCGAGCAGGCCAGGGCGCCGAAGCCGTCGTTGAGCAGCAGCACCGCGTCGCTCGCGCCCAGGCCCTGCTCGTGCAGGTGCTTGAGCAGGTACTCGTCGGCGGCGTCGAAGGCCTGCAGCGGTTCGTTCGGCTGGTGCGGCTGGCGCAGCAGATCGAGCTGGGCGAAGGGGGTGTCGAGAATAGGCATGGAAACCGTCGGTGTTTGTCGCGCCCGCTTTGCGCGAGACTGCAGAGGAGTTGAGCAAAGGGGGAAGTATGACCGTCAGCGAAGAGAAGTTCACCCGCCAGGTCCTGACCGAGGTGCGTGTCTGGTCGCCCAGTCTGTTCAGCCTGCGCTGCACCCGCGACGCGGGGTTCCGCTTCCGTGCCGGACAGTTCGTCCGCCTCGGCGTGCGCAAGGCCAGCGGCTGCATCGTCTGGCGTGCCTATTCGATGGTGTCGGCGCCGCACGACGACTATCTGGAATTCTTCTCCATCGTCGTGCCCGGCGGCGAGTTCACCAGCGAGCTGAGCGGCCTTGCGCCCGGCGACGAGCTGCTGGTGGAGAAGCAGGCCACCGGCTTTCTCACCCTCGACCGCTTCGCCGATGGCCGCGACCTGTGGCTGATCGGCACCGGCACCGGGCTGGCGCCCTTCCTGTCGATCCTGCAGGATCTGGAGGTCTGGCAGCGCTTCGAGCGCATCGTCCTGGTGTACAGCGCCCGCGACCGCGGCGAGCTGGCCTATCAGGAGCTGATCGCCGATTTGCCGCGGCGCGAGTGGCTGGAGGGGGCGGGGCACAAGCTGCAGTACCTGCCGGTGGTCACCCGCGAGCAGGTGCCCGGGGCACTCCATGCGCGGGTCACCAGCCTGATCGAGAACGGCGAGCTGGAACGTGCCGCCGGCCTGAAGCTTGCGCCCGAGCACTCGCGCATCATGCTCTGCGGCAACCCGCAGATGATCGAGGACACCCGCGCCGTGCTCAGGGCGCGCAACCTGAACCTGGCGCTGACCCGCCGCCCCGGCCAGGTGGCGGTGGAGAACTACTGGTAGTTCACTCCTCGCGGATCGCCTTGATGCGGTGCTCCCAGCGGCGCTTGGCGAAGCGGCGCATATTGGGGATGTCGTCGGTCTCGTCGAGGATCGGCTTGCCGATGATGGTCTCCATGATGTCTTCCAGGGTCACCAGGCCGCGCCAGCTGCCGAACTCGTCGTACACCAGGCACATGTGCTGGCGTTCCTGCATCAGCTGGGTCATCAGGTTTTCCACGTTCATGCTTTCCGGCACCACCTTGAGCGGCTTCATGATGCTGGTCACCGGTGCGGTGTCGTCCTCGGCGGCCAGGGCGTCGTAGCGGAACACCACGCCCAGTGGCGCTTCGTCTGCGCCTATCACCGGGTAGCGGGAGAACTGGCTCTGCTTGACCCGCGCCTTGAAGGCGCCGATCGAGTCGTCCGGGTCCGCCGATTCGCAGACGATGCGCGGGGTCATGATGTCGCGCAGCTTGATCTCGTGCAGGTCGAGGATATTGCTGATCACCCGCTGCTCGTCTTCGTCGAGCTTGCCCAGTTCGCGGCCGAGCAGGGTCAGCGCCTTGATCTCCTGGCGAATGTCGTGCTCCGGCTCCTTGCCGCCGAACAGGCGCATGATCAGGTCGGACATAACGATGAACGGCTTGAGCAGCAGGATCATGGCGCCCAGCAGGCTCGGCAGGAAGGGCGCCAGGGCACGCCAGTAGCGGGCGCCGATGGTCTTCGGCAGGATCTCCGAGAGCACCAGGATCAGCAGGGTCATGATCGCCGAGGCGGCGCCGAGATAGCCGTCGCCGAAGACGATGGTCACCTGCGCGCCGACGCCGGTGGCGCCCACGGTATGGGCCACGGTGTTCAGCGTGAGGATGGCGGCCAGGGGCTGGTCGATCTTGTCTTTGAGCTCTTTCAGCCGCTCGTACAGCTTGGGGCGATCGACCTTCTGCTGGGCAATATAGCTGGGCGTCAGGGAAAGCAGGGCGGCTTCGAGGATGGAACAGATGAACGAAACCAGGATGGAGAGGACAGCGAACGCTATCAGGAGTGTCATGTGGGGGGAGTTGGTGGCGAATGGCCCTTCAATCTATAGGAAATGAGGCCGGAGAAGCGGGCCGACCATTGGCAAGCTGCAACATTTCGTGTCTGTCTGCACTCGAATCGGCGCGGGACGGCGCCCATGGGCGTCCATGTAACGCCTGGTTACAAGTCGGGGCTTAGTCGCGTCGGTTCGCTGCAATAAGATCGTCGGCCCTGTTTTCTCTATCCGGTCTGTATGGACAGCGACAGTAGTCGACCGCCCTCGGCAACGTGCCCGAGGGCAGCCCATCCTGTAGGCGCCGCTGCCTGCAGCGTTCTACTCCAGCCCTTGCGCGCTGGTTCCCGTATCCCCCAGTCGAGTCTTCCCGTGCCGGCCGCGTGCCTGCATGGCGCTTTCGCCTGGGTTCGTTTCCCCTTCACAAGAGCATCTCTGTAAATGGAATGGATCGCCGATCCCACGGCCTGGTTGGGTCTGTTGACCCTGGTCGTCCTGGAAATCGTCCTCGGTATCGACAACCTGGTGTTTATCGCCATTCTCGCCGACAAGCTGCCGCCGCATCAGCGCGACCGCGCACGTCTGATCGGCCTGAGCCTGGCCCTGCTGATGCGCCTCGGCCTGCTGGCCAGCATCGCCTGGCTGGTGACTCTCACCGAGCCGCTGATCGAGGTGTTCGACAAGACCTTCTCCGGGCGCGACCTGATCATGCTCGGCGGCGGTATCTTCCTGCTGTTCAAGGCCACCATGGAGTTGCACGAGCGCCTCGAAGGGCGCAGCCACCAGGTCAGCGGCAGTCGCACCTACGCGCGCTTCTGGCCGGTAGTGGCGCAGATCATCGTGCTCGATGCGGTGTTCTCCCTGGACGCGGTGATCACCGCGGTGGGTATGGTCGAGCACCTGCAGGTGATGATGATCGCCGTGGTCATCTCCATGGCGCTGATGATGCTCGCCAGCAAGCCGCTGACCGCCTTCGTCAACGCCCGCCCGACGGTGATCATGCTGTGCCTGGGCTTCCTCATGATGATCGGCTTCAGCCTCACCGCCGAGGGCCTGGGGTTCCACATTCCCAAGGGCTACCTGTATGCGGCGATCGGTTTCTCGATCCTCATCGAGGTGTTCAACCAGCTCGCCCGCTCGCGCCGCAAGCGCCACCTGCAGGGCGAACGCGGCCTGCGCGAGCGCACTGCGCACGCGGTGCTGCGCCTGCTTGGCGGCAAGGTCGAGGCCGACGAGGTGGGCGAGGAGATCGCCGACATGCTCGAGGGCGGCTACGGCGAAACGGGGCTGTTCGACCGCCGCGAGCGGGTGATGATCCGCGGCGTGCTGGGCCTGGCCGAGCAGTCGATCAGCACGGCGATGACCGACCGCATGCAGGTCGACCGGATCGATCTGGACGCGCCCCTGGAGAAGATCCACCAGGCCCTGCTCGACTCGCCGCACTCGCGTTTGCTGGTCAGCCGTGCGGCGAGCGCCGACGAGCCGCTGGGCTATATCCACAAGAAGGAGCTGTTCAAGGAACTGCTCAAGGGCGAGCAGCCGGACATCGAGAGCCTGGTGCGCACGCCGATCAACCTGCCGGACGGCGTCTCGGTGCTCGGCGCGCTGGAGCAGATGCGCCAGGCCTCGACCCATGTGGCCTTCGTGGTCAACGAGTTCGGCGGTTTCGAGGGCCTGCTGACCCTGACCGACATCCTCGAGGCGATTGCCGGCGAACTGCCGGATGCCAGCGAAGTGGACGGCCCGGAGATCGAGGACGTGGAGGGCGGCTACCGGGTCAACGGTGCGCTCAACCTGGCGGTGCTGCGCGAGCGACTGGGCTTCGTCGCCGCCCCCTGCGACGACTACCAGACCCTGGCCGGCCTGGCCATGAGCCTGCTCGACCGCCTGCCGGTGCTGGGCGACCAACTGGAGTACGCCGACTGGCGCCTGACCGTGACCGAGGTCAAGGAGCGGCGGGTGAGCAAGTTGTTGCTGACGCCACCGCTCAGCTGAGCTACGACAAGGGCGCCAGAAGGCGCCCTTGTCGTTTCTCTGCCGGGGTTATTCCTTGCCCTGCTGCGCCTTGAGCAGGTCGCGGATCTCGCCGAGCAGCTCCTGCTCCTTGGTCGGCGCCGGCGGCGCGGCGGGGGCGGCTTCTTCCTCGCGCTTGAGCTTGTTGAGCACCTTGATGCCCATGAAGATGGCGAAGGCAACGATGGTGAAGTCGATGACGGTCTGGATGAACTTGCCGTAGCCCAGGGTCACCGCCGGCACCTCGCCCTCGGCGGCCTTGAGCACGATGGCCAGGTCGGAGAAATCCACCCCGCCGATCAGGATGCCCAGCGGCGGCATCACCACGTCGCCGACGAAGGACGAGACGATCTTGCCGAACGCCGCGCCGATGATGATGCCGACGGCCATGTCGACCACATTGCCCTTGACCGCGAAAGCCTTGAATTCGCTGAGGATGCTCATGCCTTACTCCCTTTGCCGATGCTGTTGCCAACTGTGTTTATAGCCTGCGATTGGGCCGCAGTCAGGTTGCAAAGGCAATATCGAAATAAGCGCCGCGTGCCGATGGCGCCTTTCGCCAGCACGGGCGCGAGGCCCTGGGCAACACGGCCGCTCGTCTCGTCGAGGGCGAAATTCGCCGTCGGCCGAGCCGCCGAGCTGCAGCTCGACTAGGCTAATAAGGCCATCTCCTGGGAGGGACTTCCATGCCGCTCGAACATCATCCGCTGACTCGCGAATTTCCCCAACACAACGGCGCCCTGCGCCAGCTGATGCAGCACGATGCGCGCTTCGCCCGCATGGCCGAAGAATACGAAGAGCTGGACAAGCGCATCTACGAAATCGAGGACGGCCGCGTCGCCGTCGACGACCTGACCCTGCAGGGGCTCAAGCTGCAACGGGTCGGCCTGAAGGACGAGATCGCCAGCCTGCTGCGCGCCGCCGCGACCTAGGCGGCGCTTGACCCGGATCAACGAGCGGCGCCCGAGGTCGGTCTAGGCTGCGCGCAACCCCCAACCAAGGAGCTTGCGCATGCACGTCGACCATCACCCGCTGATCCACGACTTCCCCGAACACCGCGACGAACTGCAGCGCCTGCGCCGGCAGGACGCTCAGTTCGCCCGTCAGGCCGATGACTACGAGGCGCTGGACAAACGCATCTGCCGCATCGAGGACGGCATCGAACTGCTCGACGATAGCGCCCTCGGCGCCCTCAAGCACAGCCGCGTGACACTCAAGGACGAGCTGGCGCGCCAGCTCAAGCGCGCCGCCGGGCAGTGCTGCGGCTGCGGCAACGACTGCAAGAGCTGACGCCGTTCGAACAGGGGGCGCCGCGAAATCGGACACGGCCCAGGGGCGCGTGGCGCCCTCCCGGCCAGCCGCCGCGCCTGCCGGCGCCGCTCAGTGCGTGGGCGGATTGATCAGGTAGCTGAGCAGGCCGTCCGCTTCATCCTCGCTCCAGATCTGTCGCGGCGGTCGCGGCAGCTCCTTGAACAGCTGTTCCCAGAAGGCGCACGCCAGTTCGTCCTGGCGGTAGAAACGCAGCAGCCAGGGGCTGCTGTCACCCAGCAGCTGGTGCACCAGGGCGCGGCCGATGCCATGGCGGCGGTATTTCTTGAGGATGAACAGGTCGGCGAATTCCGCGGCGTCGATGCCCGGCAGTTCGCTGCGCTCGATCAGCAGGAAGCCGGCGATGAAGCCGTCGGCGAGAATCAGCTGTGCGCTCCAGCCCGGCTCCTGCCAGTAGCGCGCCAGGTGCGGTTCGTGGATATAGAAGCGGCCGTCGTTCTCGACCTCTTCCTGCTCCCAGTCCGAACTCTCGTAGGCGTAGAACTGGTAGAGATTGCGGATCAGGGGGAGCTGGTCGACAGCGGTGGGCAGCAGTTCGATCTGCATGGGGGCTCCAGGGAGCGGCTTGGCGGGTCTGTAAATTTATCCAGTTGTTCGGTATCGTTCCAGCCTTTGTTCAGCAGGCAGGACTGTCCCCCATGGCCAAGGCCAAGCGCATGTACGGCTGCACCGAGTGCGGCGCCACCTTCCCCAAATGGGCCGGGCAGTGCGGCGAGTGCGGGGCCTGGAATACCCTGGTGGAAACCGTGCTGGAAGGCGTCTCGGCGCCGAGCGGGCGCACCGGCTGGGCTGGCCAGCAGGCACAGATCAAGACCCTGGCCGAGGTCAGCGTCGAGGAGGTGCCGCGCTTTTCCACCGCCTCCGGCGAGCTGGACCGGGTGCTCGGCGGCGGCCTGGTGGACGGCTCGGTGGTGCTGATCGGCGGCGACCCCGGCATCGGCAAGTCGACCATCCTGCTGCAGACCCTGTGCAACATCGCCACGCGCTTTCCCGCGCTGTACGTCACCGGCGAGGAATCGCAGCAGCAGGTGGCCATGCGCGCCCGCCGTCTCGGCCTGCCCGAGGACCAGCTGAAGGTGATGACCGAGACCTGCATCGAGACCATAATCGCCACCGCGCGGGTGGAAAAACCCAAGGTGATGGTCATCGACTCGATCCAGACCATCTTCACCGAGCAGCTGCAGTCGGCCCCTGGCGGCGTCGCCCAGGTGCGCGAGAGCGCCGCGCTCTTGGTGCGCTACGCCAAGCAGAGCGGCACGGCGATCTTCCTGGTCGGCCACGTGACCAAGGAGGGCGCCCTGGCCGGGCCGCGCGTGCTCGAGCATATGGTCGACACCGTGCTGTATTTCGAGGGCGAGTCCGATGGCCGCCTGCGCCTGCTGCGCGCGGTGAAGAACCGCTTCGGCGCGATCAACGAGCTGGGCGTGTTCGGCATGACCGACAAGGGCCTCAAGGAGGTCACCAACCCCTCGGCGATCTTCCTTACCCGCGCTCAGGAGGAAGTCCCCGGCAGCGTGGTGATGGCCACCTGGGAGGGCACCCGGCCGATGCTGGTGGAGGTGCAGGCGCTGGTCGACACCAGCCATATGGCCAATCCGCGCCGGGTCACCCTGGGCCTGGACCAGAACCGCCTGGCCATGCTGCTGGCAGTGCTGCACCGCCACGGCGGCATCCCCACCTACGACCAGGACGTGTTCCTCAACGTGGTCGGCGGGGTCAAGGTGCTGGAAACCGCCTCCGACCTGGCGCTGATGGCGGCGGTGATCTCCAGCCTGCGCAACCGCCCGCTGCCGCACGATCTGCTGGTGTTCGGCGAGGTCGGCCTGTCCGGCGAGATCCGCCCGGTGCCGAGCGGCCAGGAACGGCTCAAGGAGGCGGCCAAGCACGGCTTCAAGCGCGCCATAGTGCCCAAGGGCAACGCGCCCAAGGAAGCGCCGGGCGGCCTTGCGATCATCGCCGTGACGCGCCTGGAGCAGGCGCTGGATGCCTTGTTCGAGTAGATCCGGGGCGTAGGTCGGGCCAGCGGCGTGGGCATTGATCCCGAGTCGACGGCGATTCCTGGCGCCGCGTAACCCCGCGCGGCGCCGCCGCTATGGCGTCTCGTCCTCGCCCAGCGCCGCCAGCTCGCGCTCCAGCAGGCTCTCGTCGCCCAGGTTCAGCTCCACCAGGCGGCGCAGGTGGCTGATGGAGTCCAGGTCGATATGCCGGCAGACGAAGCCCAGGTGATCCTGCTGGGTGCGGGTCAGCACCACTTCCATCTTCACCTGGGCCTCGCCGCCCAGGTCGATCTGCGCCTCGAACGGCTGGTCCGGGTCGCCGTTCCAGTCGCGCGGTTTCTTGATCATCAGGCCCTTGAGCGAGAGGTCGTGCAGAGCCGCCGTCCAGCGCCGTTCGCCCTGGGCGATTGCGGTGGGCGCGTCGAAGGCGATGCGCTGAAAGCGCCGACGCTCGTTGGCTGATTCACTCATGCCCGTACTCCTGGAGGATTTCCATCACTATAGCCAAGGCAGTCGCGCGCGCGGCGGTTTTCCATGCGCCACACAATTTGCCGGCGGCCGTTTGACAGGCCGACAAGTGTCGCCAAAGCTCCTAGTGCGGTTTTTATTACCAGAGATTGCGGAGCGACTGATATGGACAAGCGATTGCTGAGCAAGGGTTTGATTTTCGGGGTGCTGGGCGTTGCCAGTCTGGCCGCTCAGTCCGCCATGGCTGCCCAGGCCGGCGGCGGTGGCTGCGGCTGGGGCAACATGGTGTTCGAAGGACAGCGCGGCCTGGTGCCCCACCTGCTGGCCACCACCACCAACGGCACCTCGGGCAACGCCACCTTCGGCCTGACCTCGGGCACCAACGGCTGCGACTCCAGCGTCACGCTGGGTTACGGCGGCCGCTCGCTGCTGGCGATGAACGGCATGCTCGACTCCATCGCCGAGGACATGGCGGTCGGCCAGGGCGAAGCGCTGGACGCCTATGCCACCCTGCTAGGCATCGAGGCACAGGACCGCGCGCATTTCGCCAAGGTCACCCACCAGAACTTCGGCAGCATCTTCCAGCACTCCGACACCACCAGCGAGCAGGTGCTGGCCGCGACCCTCGAGGTGATGAGCCGCGACGCCCAGCTGGCGCGCTATGTGAAACAGCCGGCCTGATTCCGTTGGCCACAAAAAAGCCCGCCGAATTGGCGGGCTTTTTCATTCGCGGCTGAGGCTTAGTTGCCGTAGACCGGGAACTTGGCGCACAGCGCCTTGACCTGCTCGCGCACGCGGCCTTCGACTTCGTCGTTGCCGATGTTGGCCAGCACTTCGCAGATCCAGCCGGCCAGCTGGCGGCATTCCTCTTCCTTGAAACCGCGGGTGGTCACCGCCGGGGTGCCGATGCGCAGACCGGAGGTGACGAAGGGCGAGCGCGGATCGTTCGGCACGCTGTTCTTGTTCACGGTGATAAAGGCGCGGCCCAGGGCGGCGTCGGCGTCCTTACCGGTGATGTCCTGCTTGATCAGCGAGAGCAGGAACAGGTGGTTCTCGGTGCCGCCGGAAACCACGTCGTAGCCGTTGTCGATGAACACGCCGGCCATGGTCTGGGCGTTCTTGATCACCTGCGCCTGGTAGGCCTTGAACTCAGGCTGCAGGGCTTCCTTGAAGCACACGGCCTTGGCCGCGATGACGTGCTCCAGCGGGCCGCCCTGGCCGCCAGGGAACACCGCGGAGTTGAACTTCTTCTCCAGCTCCTCGTTCTTGCGCGCCAGGATCAGGCCACCGCGCGGGCCGCGCAGGGTCTTGTGGGTGGTGGTGGTGACCACGTCGGCGAAGGGCACCGGGTTCGGGTACAGGCCGGCGGCGACCAGACCGGCGACGTGGGCCATGTCGACGAACAGGTAGGCACCGACCTTGTCGGCGATGGCGCGGAAACGCGGGAAGTCCAGTACCTGGGAGTAGGCGCTGAAACCGGCGATGATCATCTTCGGCTTGTGCTCGACCGCCAGGCGCTCGACTTCGTCGTAGTCGATCAGGCCGGCGTCGGTGATGCCGTACTGCACGGCGTTGTAGATCTTGCCGGAGAAGCTGACGCTGGCGCCGTGGGTCAGGTGGCCGCCGTGGGCCAGGCTCATGCCCAGCACGGTGTCGCCGGCGTTGAGCAGGGCCATGTACACGGCCGAGTTGGCCTGCGAGCCGGAGTGCGGCTGGACGTTGGCGTAGTCGGCGCCGAACAGCTGCTTGGCGCGGTCGATGGCCAGCTGCTCGACCACGTCGACGTACTCGCAACCGCCGTAGTAGCGCTTGCCCGGGTAGCCTTCGGCGTACTTGTTGGTCAGCACGCTGCCCTGGGCTTCCATCACCGCCGGGCTGGTGTAGTTTTCCGAGGCGATCAGCTCGATATGTTCTTCCTGGCGCTGGGCTTCCTGCTCCATCGCGGCAAACAATTCGGCGTCATAACGAGCAAGGTTCAAATCACGGCTGAACATGGCATTCCCCTGAGAAAAATCAGCTGGGCGGTAGAAAGAGGGGGCGGATTCTACCGCAAAGGTCGCATTCAGGCATATGAAGGTCGGTCATGCGGCGGACAAATGGCCTTCATGGCGGGCGTAGGTTGGGTTAGCGGCGGGTGCATTTATCCTGATACGACACAGCCGCCAGGCGCCGCATGACCCAGCACTTGGCGCCAGGCGCGCCGCCGCGATCGGGGCACCGCGCAGAACATGCGCTCCTGGCCCATGCCTGCCTGGCGGCTAACCCATCCCAGGGTTGCGTTTAGCTCAGGATAAACAGCGCGGTATTGCCGAACTGGGCGCTGAACTGCTGCGCCCGCATCGGTCGGCCGAGCAGGTAGCCCTGCACTTCGTCGCACTCGTGCATGCGCAGGAAGTCGAGCTGCGCCTGGGTTTCCACACCCTCGGCGATCACCGCCAGGTTCAGGCTGTGGGCCATGGCGATGATGGCGCGGGCGATCTGCGCGTCCTGCTCGCCCTCGGGCAGGCCGTCGACGAAGCTGCGGTCGATCTTCAGCACGTCGATGGGGAACTGCTTGAGGTAGTTGAGCGAGCTGTAGCCGGTGCCGAAGTCGTCCACCGCGATGCACAGGCCCAGGCGCTTGAGGTCGGCCAGGGTCTGCATGGCGCTGGCCACGTCGCGCATCAGGATGCTCTCGGTCAGCTCCAGCTCCAGGCAGGCCGGCGGGATGCCGCTGCCGGCGAGGATGGCGGCGATGCGGGTGTGCAGGTCGCCCTCGGCGAACTGGCGCGCCGACAGGTTGACCGAGATCTTCGGGATGCGGATCTTCTCCTCGTGCCAGGCCTTGAGCTGGCGGCAGGCCTCGTCCAGCACCCAGTCGCCGACCTGCACCACCAGGCCGAGTTCTTCCAGCACCGGAATGAACTCGTCCGGCGGCACCAGGCCGCGGCGCGGATGGTTCCAGCGCAGCAGCGCCTCGACCCCGGTCAGGCGCCGGCCGTCGCCGGAGAACTGCGGCTGGTAGTGCAGGACGAACTGGCCCTGTTCCTGGGCGTGGCGCAGGTCGCTCTCCAGTTCCAGACGCTCCAGGGCGCTGGCGTTCATGTCCGCCTGGTAGAACTGGAAGTTGTTCTTGCCGCGCTCCTTGGCGTGGTACATGGCGGTGTCGGCGTTCTTCATCAGCTGACTGAGTTCCTCGCCGTCCTGCGGCGCCAGGGCGATGCCGATGCTGGCGGTGACGAAGAACTCGCGGCCCTCGAGGACGAAGGGCCGCGCCAGGCTGGAGAGGATCTGCTCGGCGACGTGGATCGCCCGGTTCAGTGCGCCCTCGCGGGTGGCGCGCGGCTGCAGCAGCAGGGTGAATTCGTCGCCGCCCATGCGCGCCACGGTGTCGTCGCCGTCGACGCAGGCCGACAGGCGGATGGCCACGTCCTTGAGCATGCGGTCGCCGGCGGCGTGGCCGAGCGAGTCGTTGATCGGCTTGAAGCGGTCGAGGTCGAGGAACATCAGCACCACCCACTCGTCGTGCCGCTCGGCATGCTGTAGGGCGCTGTGCAGGCGGTCCTGGAACAGGGTGCGGTTGGGCAGGTGGGTGAGGGCGTCGTAGTAGGCCAGGCGATGGATGCGCTGCTCGCTGGCCTTGCGTTCGCTGATGTCGCTGAAGAAGCACACGTAGCTGACCAGGTCGCCTTCCTCGTCGTGCACCGCGGTGATGCCGACCCAGGCCGGGAAGTTCTCGCCGCCCTTGCGCTTGAGCCACACTTCGCCCTCCCAGCTGCCGCGCTGGTTGAGCTGGCCGAGGATGTACTGCAGGTGCGCCGCCTGCTGGCGGTCGGCGGTGAGCATGCCGGGCAGCTGGTCGAGCACCTGGCCGGCGGAGTAGCCGCTGACCCGGCTGAAGGCCTTGTTGACCTGGACGATGTAGCCGGCCGGGTCGGTGACCAGAATGGCCGCGGTGGAGTGCTCGAACACCGTGGCGGCCATGCGCAGGTCCTTCTCCGCGCGGCGCTGCTGGCTGATGTCGCGGCCGACGCCGAGGATGCCCTCGAAGCGGCCGTTCTCGTCCCACATCAGCACCAGGCGCAGTTCCACCGGGATCTTGTGGCCGTCGGCGCGCAGGCAGTCGAAGACGAACAGCTGGTCCGGCAGCTCCTCGCGCAGGCGGTCGAGGCGGGGGCGGTCGCCGAGGGCGTCGCGGATGCGTTCGAGCAGCAGGTTGAGGCCGTTCAATTGCTGGGGATTGGCCGCCATGCTGGAGAAGCTGTTGGCCATCACCCAGTCGACCGAGTAGCCCAGCACCGGCTCCACCGAGGGGCTGACGTAGTTCAGCGCCAGGCTGTCGTCGGTGGAGAAGATCACGTCGCTGATGCTTTCGGCGAGCAGGCGGTAGCGCTGCTCGCTGTCGCGCAGCGACTGGTTGCGCTCGATCTGTTCGGTGATGTCCTTGGCCACGCCGATCAGGCGGCTGACCCGGCCGCGCGGATCGCGCGCCAGGGCCTGTTCGCGGATGCTGAACCAGCGCCACTGGCCGTCGCGATGGCGCCAGCGCAGCACCGATTCGAGCAGCAGGCCGTCGCCGATGACCTTCTGCAGGTTGCGGATGCGCCAGTAGTAATCGCTGTCGTCCGGGTGCAGCACCTGCTCCCAGAATTCCCCGGCCATCGCCTTGAGTTCGCCGACGCTGTAGCCCAGCTGCAGGCCGAGGCTGTGGTTGCTGAACAGCACCTGCTTGTTCTGCATGTCGTGCACGTAGAGCAGGTCGGGCACCGAGCGCACCACCTCGGACCAGAAGCGCTCGCGCTCGATCAGCGACAGCTCGATGCGTTTGCGGCTGGTGATGTCGCCGATGCTCAGGGTCACCGCCTGGTAGTCCTGGATCATCTCCGGCAGACGCAGCACCAGCCAGACATGGCGTTGCAGGCCCTGGGCGGTGACCAGCTGGGTTTCCAGCTCGACCAGGTTGGGGCCCTCCAGTACGGCCACCGCCAGCTTGTAGCGCAGGTCGTCCGGCTGCAGCGGGCCGCAGTCGATCAGCTGCTGCCAGGCCTGCTCGGTGGACCTGACCCCGAGCAGGTTGAGCGCCACCTGATTGGCCTCGGTGATGCGCAGCTGTTGCAGCAGCTGCCGCTGGTGCCCGGCGTCGGCCTGCAGCCAGCGGCCCAGGCTCGCGCTGTCGCGCAGCTTGTGTTGCAGGAGGAAGCTGCGCAGGCCGGCCAGGTCGAGCACGCACAGGGCCACGCCGGTGCCTTCGAAGATGTCCTGGTAGCGTCGCCGGGTTTCCTGCAGCACGCGCATCGCCTGCTGCTCGTCGGTGACGTCACGCAGCACCCAGACGTAACCGGCCTGGCGGCCGCCCTCGCTGATGTCGCTGCGGGTCACGGCGAACAGGCGCGCGCGGCCCTGCTGCACCACCCGTACCAGCTCCGGGCCCAGGTCGCTGGTCTGTTGCGGGCTGTTGAGCAGCAGCGGATCGAGGTCGGGCAGCAGCTCCAGCAGGTGGCGATCCCACACCGCCTGGCTGCTCTGGCCGAACAGCGCCTCGGCCTGCGGGTTGAGGTAGCGCAGCTTGCCGTCGGCCTGGGTCACCAGGATGCGTTCCTCCACCGCGCCGAGGGCACTGGCGGCCTGGCGCAGCGAGCGCCGCGATTCGGCATTGAGCCGCTGCAGGCTGCGCTGTTCGCGCTGCAGGCCGTACAGGGCGAGCAGGGTGAGCAGGCTGCACAGGGTGAACAGCAGAAACTTGCCGGCCAGGGCCGGCATCAGCTGGCTGCCGGCGCGATCGGCGTCGAACAGCGCGCGCAGCTGCCAGTCGCTGCCGTCCAGGGGGATCAGCTGCAGGCTCTGCGCCTGCTCCTCGGCAGTGACCGGGGCGACCAGGCTGCCCTGTTGCAGGGCGTCGGCGCGGGCGATCACCCGCCGGCTCTGCAGGTCCTCGAGCAGCCAGGCGTGTTCGCTCTGGTGCTGCTCGCGCAGCCAGCCGCGCAGCGCGCGCACGCTCATGCGCAGCACTCGCGCGCTGCCGTCGGGCTGGCGCAGCAGCAGGTACAGCGCGCCGCCGTCGTGGGCGCTGAAGGCGAAGTGGTAGGGCGCGCCGCCGCTGCGTTGCTGCAGGCTGCGGATGAAGCTCAGGTCGGCGGTCTCGTCGGCGCTGTCGGCCAGCAGTTGGCCATGGCCGTCGAGCCACGCCAGGCTGGACAGGGTCGGGAAGATGCCGCGCAGCGGCTTGAGCTGCGCGGCCAGCCCGTCCGCGCTGACGCTACGGGGTTCGCTGCTCTGCAGCATGGCCTGGCCGGCCTGGGCCTTGAGGCGCATGTTCAGGCCCAGGTGCTTGGCCAGTTGTTCGCTGTAGCTGCGGCTCAACTGCCGCTGGTTGTCCAGCAGCTGGCGGTATTCCTGCAGCAGCTGCCAGGCCAGCAGCCCGAGCATGGCCAGCACCAGCACCACCAGGGCGCGCTTGAGCGATTCGCGGCGGCGCGGTGCGTGCGACTCTCCCTGAGGCGACGAGGGTGGTGATGAGGGGGTCGACACGTCTTGGAACCTGCAGCTGCTGCGGGGTTGTCGGGCGCGCAAGCAGGCCTGCGCTCGCGCGAGCCGGCTAGCATGCCTGCAAATGTGGCCAAGTGCCAGCTGAGCCGACGAGCGTAGGTTTGCCCTGCCTCGCGCATTCCGGTAGCTTTGCGCCGCGCGCGCATGGCCAGCCATCCGTTCGGCACTTGGCGTGCGCCCCGGCAGGGGCTAAGGTCTCTGCACTGCGCGCCACGACGCGCCGTTTTCACCCCATTCTCACCAGTCAGGTTCTCCATGGCTCAGTACGTCTACAGCATGCATCGGGTCAGCAAGGTCGTCCCGCCGAAGCGTGAAATCCTCAAGGACATCTCCCTGTCGTTCTTCCCCGGCGCCAAGATCGGCGTGCTCGGCCTCAACGGCGCCGGTAAGTCGACCCTGCTGCGCATCATGGCCGGCGTCGACACCGAGATCGACGGCGAAGCCCGCCCGATGCCGGGGATCAAGGTCGGCTACCTGCCACAGGAGCCGCAGCTCGACCCGAACAAGAGCGTGCGCGACATAGTCGAAGAGGCCGTGGGCGAGATCAAGCAGGCCCAGGCCCGCCTCGACGAGGTGTACGCCGCCTACGCCGAGCCGGACGCCGACTTCGACGCCCTGGCCGCCGAGCAGGCCAAGCTGGAGGCGATTCTGCAGGCCTCCGACGGCCACAACCTGGAGCGCCAGCTGGAAGTCGCTGCCGACGCCCTGCGCCTGCCGCCATGGGAGGCCAAGATCGAACACCTGTCCGGCGGCGAGAAGCGCCGCGTGGCGCTGTGCCGCCTGCTGCTGTCGGCGCCCGACATGCTGCTGCTGGACGAACCGACCAACCACCTGGACGCCGACTCGGTGGCCTGGCTGGAGCGCTTCCTGCACGACTTCCCCGGCACCGTGGTGGCCATCACCCACGACCGCTACTTCCTCGACAACGTCGCCGGCTGGATTCTCGAACTCGACCGCGGCCACGGCATCCCCTACGAGGGCAACTACTCCGGCTGGCTGGAATCCAAGGCCAACCGCCTGGCCCAGGAAGCCAAGGCCGAGGCGTCGCACGCCAAGGCGATGAAGGCCGAACTGGAATGGGTGCGCCAGGGCGCCAAGGCGCGTCAGGCCAAGTCCAAGGCGCGCCTGCAGCGTTTCGAGGAAATGCAGTCGCAGGAATTCCAGAAGCGCAGCGAGACCAACGAGATCTACATCCCGGCCGGCCCGCGCCTGGGCGACAAGGTCATCGATTTCCACAACGTGTCGAAATCCTTCGGCGACCGCGTGCTGATCGACGACCTGTCCTTCAGCATCCCCAAAGGCGCCATCGTCGGCGTGATCGGCGGCAACGGCGCGGGCAAGTCGACCCTGCTGCGCATGATCACCGGCAAGGAACAGCCCGATTCCGGCAGCATCGAGATCGGCGAAACCGTGCAGATCGCCAGCGTCGAGCAGAGCCGCGACCTGCTCGACGGCAGCAAGACCGTGTGGGAGCAGATTTCCGACGGCTTCGACATGATCAAGGTGGGCAACTACGAGGTGCCGTCGCGCGGCTACGTCGGTCGCTTCAACTTCAAGGGCGCCGACCAGCAGAAGTTCGTCAAGGACCTCTCCGGCGGTGAGCGCGGTCGTCTGCACATGGCCCTGACCCTGAAGCAGGGCGGCAACGTGCTGCTGCTCGACGAACCGTCCAACGACCTCGACGTGGAAACCCTGCGCGCCCTGGAAGAGGCGCTGCTGGACTTCCCCGGCGCCGCGGTGGTGATCTCCCACGATCGCTGGTTCCTCGACCGTATCGCCACCCACATCCTCTCTTACGAGGACGACGGCAAGGTCAACTTCTTCGAGGGCAACTACAGCGAGTTCGAAGCCGACCGCAAGAAACGCCTGGGTGACGCCGCCGCGCAGCCGCACCGGGTGCGCTACAAGAAGCTGGCGCAATAACTCTTCGCCAGATGAAAAAAACGGAGCCTGCGGGCTCCGTTTTTCTTTGGCGGCCTAGGCGCGCCGGGCGCACCGGTAGCCCTGGGGGATGGGGGGTCAGAGCCTGGCCAGCAGGATTTCCAGCGCCCTGGCCTGATCTTCGGCCAGGTCGATGATATGAAAGCCCGCCCAGCAGTGCTGACCGTCGGCGCCGGGGCGGCTCCATAGGCAGTCGGCGCCCAGGCGTACCTCCGGCAGAACCTGCGTGCCGGCGCTGCACACCAGGCGACATTGCAGCACCGCGTCCGCGGTGTGCGGGGTGTCGCTGAACAGCATGAAGCCGTCGGCGGACAGGTCGACGATGCGGCCCAGGCGCTGACCGCTGTTCAGGTCGAAGACCTCCAGCTGCAACTCGGTGCCATGGCGGCTGTGTTGGCGACGCTCTTCCATGGAAATTCCTCAGCGGGGTTCGGCCGTGCGCCCGGTAAAGCGCTGCAGCACACGGTAGATGGCAGTAAGGGCGCGATCCATCAGCGGTGCCGCGCGTTCGGGGGGGACGATGCGGGCCAGGCCCTGTTCCATCTCGCTGGCCAGCAGGGTCAGGGGTTTGATCGCCACGCGCTGGCCGCTGTTGTCGACGAACATGTAGTTGTGGGTAGTGGGGCTGAACCAGGACAGCTTGAGCCTGCGGCTCTGCTCGCCGTTGACGAACTCGAACCAGGTGCCGAACTCGACGCTGGCCAGTTCCTTGGCCAGCGTCTGGGCGCGCGCTGACAGCCTGGTGCGTGGCGGCGCCTGACGGGCGAGGTCGGCGTCCTCGCCGAGCATGGCGCCGAGCGGGCTCTCCG
>NZ_AVOF01000517.1:0-1609 GCF_000465935.2 Pseudomonas sp. EGD-AK9 | reverse complement strand
GCTGTGCGTCGACGACGACGGCCCGGGCATCGACGCCGAGCGGCGCGAGGCGGTACTCGGCCGCGGCACCCGCCTGGACGAGCAGGTCGCCGGGCACGGTCTGGGCCTGGGCATAGTGCGCGACATAGTCGAGGCCTGGGATGGCCGCATCGAGCTGCAGGACAGCCCGCTGGGCGGGCTGCGGGTGGCGATCAGTCTGCCGCGGCGCTGAGCCCGCCTGCATTCAGTCAGAGCATCACATGCCGTTGGCAAAGGCCGGGTTGTCGAAACCGATAGCCTCGCGTACCGGCTGCAGGGCGCGGGCGTAGCGCACCAGGACGTCGAGGGCGTAGTCGATGCGCGCGCGGATGCGCTCATCGGCCTCGTCCGCCGCCTGCGGGCCGTTCAACACCTTCTCCACCTGGCGCACGATCAGGTGCTCCGGCAGGTAGCACAGGCGGCAGTTCTTGTAGCTGGAGGCGCGCAGCTCGCTGATCGGGTAGGCGCCGCCGACCCCGGAGGACACACCCACCAGCAGCCCCGGCTTGTGCGCCAGTTCGGCCTTGCTGGCGTAGATGAAGAAGTTCTTGATCGCCGGGCAGGCCATGCCGTTCCACTCCGGGGCGAGGATCACCACCGCGTCGGCGGCGGCCAGTTGTTGCCGGTACAGCTCCCAGGGGCCGCTGTCTTCAGCCGGCCACAACGGCAGCGGGGCCAGGCCCAGGTCGATGACGTTACTGCTCTCCGGCGTGGTCTGCTCCAGTTCGATCAGGCGCTGGCGCAGAAAGCGCGCGACCTTGCCCGACTGGCTGTTGTTGCGGCTGGAGCCGGCGACTAAGGCGATATTGAGCATGCTGTTTCCCCCTTGAGAAGCATGGATGAGGCGATGTACCGCGCGCGGCGCGAATAGATCCGCACCTGCAGGTGCGCACGATTGGCGGCGGCATAGCGCAAAAGAACGCGCAGGCTAGGCCATTGCCTGCCTGCGCAGCAAGGGAGCGGCCGCCAGAATGACGGCCGTTTCGCGTCACACGCGGAACTGGTCCATCAGGCCCTGCTGGTGGTTGGCCAGGCGATTGAGGTTCTGGCTGACCTGCGCCGATTCCGCGGCCTGGCTGCTGATGGCCTCGGTGACGTCGCGGATCGAGGCGACGTTGCGGTTGATCTCCTCGGCCACCGAGCTCTGCTCCTCGGCGGCGCTGGCGATCTGCAGGTTCATGTCGGTGATCAGGCCGACCGCCTGGCCGATGCGCTGCAGCGCCGCCACCGCCTGCTGCACCTGTTCGACGCTGCCCTGGGCCTGGCGATGGCTGCTGTGCATGGTGCTGACCACTTCGCGAGTGCCATTCTGCAGGCCCTCGATCACCTGGCGGATTTCCTCCACCGAGTCCTGGGTGCGCTTGGCCAGGTTGCGCACTTCGTCGGCGACCACGGCGAAACCGCGCCCGGCCTCGCCGGCGCGGGCGGCCTCGATGGCGGCGTTGAGCGCCAGCAGGTTGGTCTGCTCGGCGATGGAGCGGATCACCTCGAGCACCGAGCCGATCTGCTCGCTGCTGCTGGCCAGGCCTTCGACCTCCTGCATGGCCACGTTCATCTCGTTGGCCAGCAGCTCGATGGTGCTGGTGGTCTT
>NZ_AVOF01000516.1:0-1610 GCF_000465935.2 Pseudomonas sp. EGD-AK9 | reverse complement strand
CCGCGCAGCTCGATCAGGGTGCCCGTGGTGCTGCGCTCGACCCGCAGCGCCGGCGCCTGCGCGGCATCGGCCCGGCCGTGCAGGGGGAACCAGCGCACGCCGTGTTCCTGCTCGTGCTCCAGGGTCTCGCTGCGCCCGGGAATCAGCGCATAGGCCTGCGCCTGGCCGCCGGCGTCGAACACCCGCAGATCGCGCAGGTCGCCGTGGCGCGCGGCCAGGTGCGCGGCGATGGGCAGCTCGAGGCGATACCAGGGGCCCTCGCCGGACAGCTGCAGCGGCAGCGTCTGGCGGAAGTCCTGCGGGCGCTCGGCGGCCTGTACGGCGCCGCCCAGCAGCAGGGCCAGCACTAGAAACGGACGGATGCGCATCAGGCGGCGGGCTCCTTGTGGGCCGAGGCTGGTTGCTCGTTGCTGGAAGGTGGTTCGGCCTGGCGCGGCGGCAAGGGGGCGAAATAGCCCACCACCAGCAGCAGCACGCCGACGCCGATAAAGGACACGATGCGCTCCAGGCCGCCACGGTTACCCAGCTCGACGAACAGCAGCTTGGCCACCACCACGGCGATCAGCGCCGCGCCGACCAGCCACAGCTCACGGCGCCCGCGCAGGTGGCCCAGCAGCATCAGCGCCAGGGCGATCAGGGTCCAGACGATGGACAGCCCGGCCTGCACCAGCATCGAGTCGAACAAAGCTGACGTCTGCCAGGGCACACCGCCCCAGTGATGGGCGCTACGCATCACCATCACCGTCAGCAGGGCGAACAGCGACAGCCCCGCCACGCCCTGCGCCAGCTGCAACGCCCGCGCCGGTTCCAGGCCGAGACGCGGCAGCGCGAAGCGGCCCCAGGCGAACAGGGCGCCCAGGCCCAGCAACAGGCCCAGCTCCAGCGGATTGAGCAGCGGCAGGTAGGCCAGCGGCTCGGCGTCGCCGGCGCTGAGCGCATTGGCCAGCCAGAACCAGGCCAGCATCAGCAGCGCCAGCGGCGCGGCGGCCAGCAGGCGGTACTCGCGGGCATGCACCGACAGCGGCCAGGGCCAGCTGCGCGGCAGCGCCATCGCCCACAGGTAGGCGGTGGGCAGCAGCGCCCAGCCCAGCCAGCGCCAGGCGTTGTAGTGCTCGGACAGGCTCAGCAGCAGGTAGCGCAGCTCCAGCGCCAGCACCCCGAGCAGCAGCCAGCAGCCGAGCACGTGCGCCGCGCTCGCCGCCCGGCTTGGCAACAGGGAGCCGAGCCGGCGCAGGACGAGGAAATGCACGGCGAACAGAGCCAGCCACGCCAGCCAGGCGAAGTTCGCCGCCGGGTGATACCAGCCGTGCCAGGCGTGCAGCAGGATCAACCCGCCCAGCGGCGCCAGCAGGCTGCACAGCAGCGCCAGCTCGCGCCACTGGCTGCGCGCGGCGACCAGCCCCCAGAGGGCCACGCTGAGGGTTGCGGCGCCGAGCAACAGGGTCGTCTGCAACGCCGGTGCGGCGAAGCGTAGCACCTCGCTGGCCAGCGCCAGGGCCCACCAGGCCGCGCCCCAGACCAGCAGCAGCTGGCCCAGGCGCAGCAGGCTGACGCCGTTCATGCCGCCGGCACCCTCGCGCCGCGCCAGGGCCTGCAGGCGCCAGGCGCCG
>NZ_AVOF01000515.1:0-1613 GCF_000465935.2 Pseudomonas sp. EGD-AK9 | reverse complement strand
CTGGCCCTGCCCGGCCTGCGCCCGCTGCTGTCGTGGACCTACCGGCGCTGGGTGCTGCGCCGCCTGCGCCGTCAGGGGCGCTGGCCGCCCGGCTGATACAGGCTAGTTCGCACTACCCCTGAGCGGCGCGCCCCAGGGGCGATAACGCAGCGAGAACACGGCATCGGCATGACAGCCGGAGTAATGCCGCTGCGGTTCGGCCGGCTCGGCGCGAAACGGCTGGCCGTCTGCGCTGGTCTGGCGAAAGGCTTCGCGGACGATGCCGATGCTGCAGGGCAGTGCCTGGCCATAGGCGCGGCGCACCGGCGTCGCCAGGCTGGCGGTGCCCTCGCCGTCCTGCCACCAGACCGAGATGCCCAGCGCCTGCAAGTCGCCGAGCCAGGCCGCATAGGCGTTCGGACTCAGGCGCGCGGCGCTGAACGCGCTCAGGTGCAGCGGCGCGTCGAGCTGGGCGGCGAAATCCTGCAGTTGGCGGCGCAGCACCCGGCGCCGCTCGCCGGCCAGGAACTGCACGTCGTCCAACTCCAGCGGCAGGTACCAGCCGGCCACCGGCAACTGCCACTGCTCGCGCAGCAGCCGCTGGTGCGCCAGCGACAGGCCCAGCTGGTACTGCCAGTAGACCTGCAGGCCCGGGCCGTCCAGCTCGCGCTGGCGCTGGTAATAGGCCGGGTCCATGTACAGCCCCAGCACCAGCTGCAGGCCCTGTTCCTGCGCGGCGCGCAGGCTGTTGGCCAGCCAGCCGTCGGCGCCGCCGAAATCCGCCTCGCCATAGGCCGTCCACTGCACCAGCAGGGTCTTCACCCCGGCGTCGGCACTGGCGCGCCAGATATCCCGCCAGGCCTGCTCCTGCAGGCGGCTGTCGGCATTCAGCGGCTGAAAGAACAGGCGCTCCTCGGCGTGCAGCTGGGCGACGAGCAGCAGACAGAAGGCCAGAACAAGGCTACGCATCAGAAATCCACCTCCACTCGCAGCAGCACGCCGCTGGCCCGTTCGTACAGGTTGCCGCCCAGCCCCCACTGGTACTCGGCATTGACCTTGAGGTTGGCCGGATAGGCGTTGTACCGGCTGTCGCCGTACCACAGCTGCCAGCGCAGGCCGAGGCCGCTGCGCCAGTCCTGGCGCCAGTGGCTGCGCGGGTCCTGCACGCTGAACTCGACGAAACCGTAGGGCATCAGGGTCTGCGCGCCGGCCGCGGCCAGCTTGTAGGTGCGCCCCTGCTGGTAGCGCGACAGCCAGGCATGATCGCCGGCGCGGGTCCACCAGGCGGCGTCGAGATAGAGGGAGCGCTCGTTCCACTGCGTTTCGTCGACCCGCCAGTCGTTGCGCCAGTCGCCCTGATCGAAGAAGGAGGCGGTGGCGCGCAGCAGCAGGTCGGTGCTGACCTGGCCCTTGCGCACGTGATCGTTGAGCGCCTCGGACACCGCGGCCGGATTGAGCCACTGGCCGAGACTGAAACCGTCGAAGTCGGCGTCGTCCAGTTCGCTCTGCGCATAGAGCTCGCTGTACAGATTGAGGTTGTGCGTGCCGAGCGGCCGATAGCGCAGGCCCAGACCGGTGCCCAGGGAACGGCCGTAGCGGTGGCGCCCGTCGCCGCCCAGCAGCGCCCGGCCGTA
>NZ_AVOF01000514.1:0-1623 GCF_000465935.2 Pseudomonas sp. EGD-AK9 | reverse complement strand
AGTCGCCGATCGAACTGCCGATCCAGTAAGGCCCCCGGGCCGCCGCCGCGGCCCGACGCCCTCCCGCCTCCGATGACATCACCGCGATGAAGCTTGCCCCCGCGCAACTCGGCAAACACCTGCAAGGTTCGCTCGCGCCCGTCTACGCGGTCAGCGGCGACGAGCCGCTGCTGTGCCAGGAGGCCGCCGACGCCATCCGCAACGCCTGCCGCCAGCAGGGCTTCGCCGAACGCCAGGTGTTCAACGCCGAAGCCAACTTCGACTGGGGCAACCTGCTGCAGGCCGGCGCCAGCCTGTCGCTGTTCGCCGAAAAGCGCCTGCTGGAACTGCGCCTGCCGTCCGGCAAGCCTGGCGACAAGGGCGCGGCCGCCCTGCTCGAATACCTCGCCCGGCCGCCGGAGGACACCGTGCTGCTGCTGACCCTGCCCAAGCTCGACGGCAGCACGCAGAAATCCAAGTGGGCCAAGGCGCTGATCGACGGCCAGGTGAGCCAGTTCGTGCAGATCTGGCCGGTGGACGCCAACCAGTTGCCGCAATGGATTCGCCAGCGCCTGGCCCAGGCGGGCCTCAGCGCCAGCGCCGATGCGGTGGAAATGATCGCCGCCCGGGTGGAAGGCAACCTGCTGGCCGCCGCCCAGGAAGTGGAGAAACTCAAGCTGCTCGCCGAAGGCAATCAGGTCGACGCCGAGACCGTGCAGGCGGCGGTGGCCGATAGCGCCCGTTTCGACGTCTTCGGCCTGATCGACTGCGCCCTGGCTGGCGATGCGGCGCACGCCCTGCGCATGCTCGAAGGGCTGCGCGGCGAAGGCGTGGAAACCCCGGTGATCCTCTGGGCGCTGGCCCGCGAGATTCGCCTGCTGGCCGGCATCGCCCACCAGCAGAGCCAGGGCATCCCGCTCGACAAGGCCTTCGCCAGCGCCCGCCCGCCGGTGTGGGACAAGCGCCGCCCGCTGGTTTCCAAGGCACTGCAGCGGCACAGCAGCAAACGCTGGGGCCAGTTGCTGCAGCAGGCCCAGCAGATCGACGCGCAGATCAAGGGCCAGGCCGCCGGCGACCCGTGGAGCAACCTGGCACTGCTGACCCTGCAACTGGCCGGCCAGCGCCTGCGCCTCGACTAGCACCCTGCCTGGACATTTTCTGTACAGCGGCGCATAGTCCGCCACGCCTGCATCCACGCAGGTCTGCAGAGGAACCCGCATGAGCAAGAAAGCCGCAAAGCGGCCCAACCAGGCCAAATCCATCGTCGCCCAGCCCCTGTTCCGTTCCCGCCAGGAACGACCGCAGAAAGGCAAAGGCAGCTACCGCCGCGAAGCCTCCCAGCACAACTGGGAGGCTTCTTGCTTTATGGGCCGGGAAAATGCGTCGATGGCCCTGTTCGCGGCGTCGGCATGCTAAGGTAGCCGCCTGCAAAACGCTTCGAGATAGACATGTCGCCCCATTTCCCGCGCCGTGCTCTGGCCACGGCCATGCACCTGCTGCCCCTGCTCCTGCTGACCGCCTGTGCCCAGGCACCGGCCGAGAACCTGCCCACCACGAGCAACGCCAGCGCCATGCTCGCCCCGATCCCGGCCGAGCCGATCGCGCAGCCCGCGCCGAGCTTCGCCGAATGGCGCCAGGCCCTGC
>NZ_AVOF01000513.1:0-1635 GCF_000465935.2 Pseudomonas sp. EGD-AK9 | reverse complement strand
CCGTCGGCGCCCGCCTGGTGGGCGACGAGCGGGTGCGCGGGGTGATGTTCACCGGCTCCACCGAAGTGGCCGGCATCCTTGCGCGCAACATCGCCGGCCGCCTCGACGCCCAGGGCCGCAGCATTCCGCTGATCGCCGAGACCGGCGGCCTCAACGCCATGATCGTCGACTCCTCGGCGCTGGCCGAGCAGGTGGTGGTCGACGTGGTCAACTCCGCCTTCGACAGCGCCGGCCAGCGCTGCTCGGCGCTGCGCGTGCTGTGCGTGCAGGCCGACGTGGCCGACCGCGTGGTGGCAATGCTCAAGGGCGCCATGGCCGAGTACCGCGTCGGCTCGCCGGAGCGCCTGCACACCGATATCGGCCCGGTGATCGACCACGAGGCCAAGGACAACATCGACAACCATATCGCCAAGCTGCGCGAGAAGGGCCGCAAGGTGTTCCAGTGCGCCCGCTTTGAGGCCGAGGAGCTCAAGCGCGGCACCTTCGTGGTACCGACCCTGATCGAGCTGGACAGCTTCGACGAGCTCAAGCGCGAGATCTTCGGCCCGGTGCTGCACGTGGTGCGCTACCAGCGCGCCGACCTGGCCAAGCTGCTGCAGCAGATCAACGACAGCGGCTACGGCCTGACCCTGGGCGTACACACCCGCATCGACGAGACCATCAACCAGGTGGTCAGCAGCGCCAAGGTGGGCAACCTGTACGTCAACCGCAACGTGGTCGGCGCCGTGGTCGGCGTGCAGCCGTTCGGCGGCGAAGGCCTGTCCGGCACCGGCCCCAAGGCCGGCGGCCCGCTGTACCTGTACCGCCTGCTGTCGACCCGTCCGCAGGAAGCCGTGGCCCAGCAGCTGGCCGGCGACAACGTGCAGGCGCTGGACGTGCCGACCGAGCTGGCCAAGGCACGCACCGCCTTCGCCGAGTGGGCGGCCAAGCAGGAGCCGGCCGTTGCCGCCCTGTTCGAGCAGTACCTGGGCCTGAGCCAGAGCTACAGCAGTCACCTGCTGAGCGGCCCGACCGGCGAGCGCAACAGCTACACCCTGCTGCCGCGCGAGCGCGTGCTGGGCCTGGCCGACGAGCGCGGCGACCTGCTGGCGCAACTGGCCGCCACCCTGGCCGTGGGCAGCCGCGCGCTGTGGCTGGAAAGCCAGCGCGGCCTGTACGCCGAGCTGCCCAAGGAGGTACAGAAGTGCATCGCGCTGGTCGCCGACTGGAGCACGGTCGACGCCGAGTTCGACGCCATCCTCCATCACGGCGACTCCGACCAGCTGCGCGAGGTCTGCCAGCAGGCGGCGCAGCGCAAGGGCGACATCGTCAGCGTGCACGGCCTGAACAAGGGCGAGACCGACATCCCGCTGGAACGCCTGCTGATCGAGCACGCCCTGAGCGTCAACACCGCGGCAGCCGGCGGCAACGCCAGCCTGATGACCATCGGCTGATCGCCCGTGCCCGGTCGCCGCGAGGCGGCCTGGGTTTGCCGAAACCTTGCCCGGGAAAGCTGCCCGAAAGCTTTCCCGGGCATGCTGCGCCCGCCAAAGGGCTTCAAGGAACAGCATGAACGTACTCTTTATCGGCTACGGCCGCATGGGCAGCGCCATCGGCGCGGCCTGGCTCGAGGCCGGCCTGGCCCAGCGCCTGGTC
>NZ_AVOF01000512.1:0-1636 GCF_000465935.2 Pseudomonas sp. EGD-AK9 | reverse complement strand
GCGAAGCCGGGCTGACCGGCGATCACGGCCGCCCGGGGCCGCGCAACGCGCGCCAGGTGACGCTGATCCAGTGGGAACACCTGGCGGTGATCGCCGCCCTGCTCGGCCACCAGGCGCCGCTGCCGCCCAGCGAGCTGCGGCGCAATATCGCCGTCGCCGGCATCAACCTGTTCAGCCTCAAGGGCCGACGCTTTCGCATCGGCCAGGCGCTGCTGGAAACCACCGGCTGGTGCCAACCCTGCGCCAGGCTGGAGCAGCGCCTCGGCCGCGGCACCTTCCAGGCCATGCGCGGCCACGGCGGCATTACCGCGCGGGTGCTGGAAGGCGGCATCATCCGCCTGGACGATAGCGTGCAGGTGCTTGACCAGCCGGACAACGAGGCTCGCCAAGCCTGGCGGGCAAGCCTAGAATAGCCGCATTCGAGCAGAGGCCTCCCGATGACCAGCCGCCTGAGCCCCGACGACCAGCAAAAGGTCGATCACTACCTGAGTGCGCCGCAACACCAGGTCGAGCGCCAGCCCTTCCGGGTCTGGCGCCTGCTGGCCATCATCCTCTGCGTGGTCGTCGGCCTCGGCCTGCTGAGCCGCTTCCTGAGTCGGTTGGTGCTATGAGCTGCCTCGCGCTCGCCCGATCGGACTCGCACCGTCTTTTTCAAAGCCTTGTGAGCATCATCCATGTCCCATCGCATCGTGATTGTCGGCGGCGGCGCCGGCGGTTTGGAGCTGGCCACCCGTCTGGGTAGAAAACTCGGCAAGAGCGGCGCGGCCCGCATCGTTCTGGTCGACGCCAATCTCACCCATATCTGGAAGCCCCTGCTGCACGAAGTGGCCGCCGGTTCGCTGAATTCCTCGGAAGACGAACTGAACTACGTGGCCCAGGCCAAGTGGAACAGTTTCGAGTTCCAGCTCGGCCGCATGAGCGGCCTGAATCGGGCTGCCAAGACCATCACCCTGGCACCGACCCTGGACGACGACGGCCAGGTGCTGATGCCCGAGCGGCAGATCGCCTACGACAGCCTGGTGCTCGCCGTCGGCAGCACCACCAACGACTTCGGCACCCCCGGCGCGGCCGAGCACTGCCTGTTCCTCGACACCCGCGAGCAGGCCGAACGCTTCCACCGACGCATGCTCAGCCACTACCTGCGCGCCCACGCCAACGAAGGCGAGGACGGTGCACAGATCAACATCGCCATAGTCGGCGCCGGCGCCACCGGCGTCGAACTGGCGGCCGAGCTGCACCATGCGGCGCAGCAGCTGGCGGCCTATGGGCTCAACCGCATCCGCCCGGAAAACATGCGCATCACCCTGATCGAGGCCGGCCCGCGGGTGCTGCCGGCACTGCCCGAGCGCATCGCCCGGCCGGTGCACCAGACCCTGGAAAAGCTCGGCGTCACCGTGCTCACCGGCGCCGCCGTCAGCGAGGTGCGCGCCGAGGGGCTGCAGACCGCCGACGGCAATTTCATCCCGGCCAGCCTCAAGGTCTGGGCCGCCGGCATCCGCGCCCCGGGCTTCCTCAAGGAGCTCGACGGCCTGAAGAGCAACCGCATCAACCAGCTGCAGGTGCGCCCGACCCTGCAGACCACCCTGGACGACGACGTGTTCGCCTTCGGCGACTGCGCCGCCTGCCCGCAGCCGGG
>NZ_AVOF01000511.1:0-1636 GCF_000465935.2 Pseudomonas sp. EGD-AK9 | reverse complement strand
GCGCCGCGGCGCTGCGCTGGAGTTTACGCGGGCGGCTGATCCAGTCGACGAACAGGACTATCTGGCCGAGGCCAATGCGAAGGGCCTTGAGCAACATGGTTTCTACTCCTGAAATGCCGACGGCCGTTCAGCGTCGTGAACGGCCGTCGTGGTGGGGGGCTGCGCCTTAGCCGATCAGGCTGAGGAATTCGCTGCGGGTCGCCGGGTTTTCACGGAATTCGCCAAGCATCACTGAGGTGACCATGGACGAGTTCTGCTTCTCCACGCCGCGCATCATCATGCACATGTGCTGGGCCTCGATGACCACCGCCACGCCGAGGGCGCCGGTGACCTGTTCGATGGCCTCGGCGATCTGCCGGCTGAGGTTTTCCTGGATCTGCAGGCGGCGGGCGTACATGTCGACGATGCGCGCCACCTTGGACAGGCCGAGCACCTTGCCGTTGGGGATATAGGCGACGTGGGCCTTGCCGATGAACGGCAGCAGGTGGTGCTCGCACAGCGAGTACAGCTCGATGTTCTTGACCAGCACCATCTCGCTGTTGTCGGAGCTGAACAGCGCGCCGTTGGTCACTTCCTCCAGTGTCTGCTGGTAGCCGCGGCAGAGGTACTGCATGGCCTTGGCCGCGCGCTTGGGGGTGTCCAGCAGGCCTTCGCGAGAGGCGTCCTCGCCGAGCTGGCCGAGGATCGCGGTGTAGTGTTGTTCCAGGGACATGGAAAATCCTGTTGGGTATCGAAGGGCGCAGGGTAGGGCGCCGATGGGCGCCTGGCAAGAGCGCCGGGCGCCAGAATCATGGGCCGGGCGGGTTACTCGTCGCGGCCGTCCATCATGGTGCGCTTGAGGATGATGTACACCGCGCCGGTGCCGCCGTGTTTGGCCAGGCAGGAGGCGAAGCCGAGCACCTGCGGGTGCTGGCGCAGCCAGGTGTTGACGTGGCTCTTGATCATCGGCCGGCGGCCGTCCATGCGCACCGCCTTGCCATGGGTCACGCGCACGCAGCGCACCTCCAGCTTGGCGGCTTCGGCGAGGAACTCCCACAGCGTGTCGCGCGCCTTCTCCACGCTCATGCCGTGCAGGTCGAGGCTGCCGTCGAAGGGGATCTGGCCGAGCTTGAGCTTGCGCATCTGGCCTTCCTGCACGCCGTTGCCGGCCCAGTACAGCGCGTCTTCGGCGCCGACGTCGATGACGAACTGGTCGGACAGGCCGTCCACCTTGATCTCGCCCTGGCTGATGCTGGCGGCCTGGCGCAGGGTGCTGAACTGCTGGCGGTCGGGCTTGGGTTTGCCGGTGTCGGCGCGGTCGTGCTTGAGCGGCTTGACGCCGCGCAGCTCGGCCTGGAACAGGGAAAAGTCGTCGTCTTGCATCGGTGGCTCCGCGAAACAGACGGGCATTTTATGGCCTGCCATCCGTGACGGCCACCCTTCGGGCCGTCGCTGCGCGACGTTAAAAATGGCTCCCGGCCATTTTTTATGGCCTGCCGTCCCTGGCGGCCACCCTGCGGGCCATCGCTGGGCGAGGTTAAAAAATAGCGCCAGGCTATTTTCTAGCCCGCTCGCGGCGTTTCAGTCGCGCTTTTTCAGCAGATGTGGCGACAGGGCGAGGTCGCGCGGCTGGCGCAGGCGCCGGCGGCAGCGGCGC
>NZ_AVOF01000510.1:0-1646 GCF_000465935.2 Pseudomonas sp. EGD-AK9 | reverse complement strand
GCGCTGACCCCGACCCTGCTCAATGCGCTGCTCGGCATACTCGCCGGCCTCCTCGCCCTGCCGCTGGCGAGCCTTGGCGCGCGTCTGTGGCAAGCCGTACGGCCGACCAAAACGGCCTGATCGATCATTTGCCGAGCAGGCGCCGGCAGCCCTTGCCCGGCGCCGTCTGGCATGACTTCCCCCAAGCTTATCCACAGCTTGCTCCACGCTTTCCGGGGATAACCGCGAGCCGCCTGGCGCAGCCCGCCCGCGCTTCCCGGCACTGCTTGCAAGTCTTCGGATTCGTTGAAGTTTTACCCTGGGCGAGGCTGCCAAGGGCGGCCCTGGCGAAAAGCTGAACAGCCCCGCGCAGGGCCGATGGCGCCTGGCGCGGCGGCTTTGCTGCAGAACTTGTGTACAGACTTACCCACAGATTCCGTGCACAACTCGCCGCGCCCCGCGGGCTAGCCGGCCTGCTGCATGATCACCGTCTGCGCCGGCATCGGCGCCGGGAAACCGCCCTCGCCGAGGGCGTCCTTGATGGTCTTGTTGGTGTCGAAATACACCTGCCAGTAATGGTCGTTGTGGCAGTAAGGGCGCACCGCCAGCACCGGCCCGACCAGATTGAACTCGAGGATTTCCACGTCCACCGCCGGCTCGGCGAGCACGTTGGCGATCGCGCCGACCCGCTCCTTGAGCAAGGCGGCGGCGGCCTTCCAGTCGGCGGCACCGGACAACTGCGCCTTGAGCTCGACGCGGCGGAAGGGGTTGTGGGTGAAGTTCTGGATGTTGTCGGAGAAGATCTTGTTGTTGCCGACCAGGGTCAGCACGTTGTCCGGGGTGTTGATCGCGGTGACGAACAGGCCGATCTCGGTGACCGTACCGACCACCCCGCCGGCGCTGATGAAGTCGCCGACCTTGAACGGCCGCAGGACGATGATGAAACCGCCGGCGGCGAGGTTGGCCAGCAGCCCCGACCAGGCCATGCCGATGGCCAGGCCGACCGCGGCGATCAGCGCCGCCAGGCTGGTGGTCTGCACGCCGAAGTAACCGAGGATGCCGATCACCAGGATGATGTTGAGGGTCACCGAGATGAAGTTGCCGACGTAGCGCAGCACGGTCGGGTCGACCTTCTGCTGACTCAAGGCCTTCTGCACCAGGCCGACGGCGACGCCGATCAGCCAGCGGCCGATGACCCAGAAGGCGATGGCGGAGAGGATCTTGATGGCGAAGGCCGCGCCGTATTGCACGACCAGGTCATAGAGGGCGGTGAGTTTTTCCGTGCCGGCGCTAACCAGTTGCGAGGTTTCGTCCATGGCGGTGCTCCAAGATGAGGGGTAACCCCCTCAACGCTAGCAGCGCCCCGGCCGGCCGCCAGGCAGCCGACCAACGGCGCGCCGGCGCCGTGGCAGAGCCGCCCGCGTCGTTCTCAGGCGTCCAGCGGCAACACCGTCACCTGCACCTCCGGATCGTGGCTGCCGCCGCCGAGGATCACCCCGCGCAGCGGCGAGACGTCGGCGAAATCGCGGCCCCAGGCCAGGGTGATGTGCTCCAGCGCCGGACGCAGGTTGTTGGTCGGGTCGAAATCCACCCAGCCCTGGCGCGGGCAGTACAGCGACACCCAGGCGTGCGAGGCGTCGGCGCCGATCAGTCGCGGCTGGCCGGGC
>NZ_AVOF01000509.1:0-1668 GCF_000465935.2 Pseudomonas sp. EGD-AK9 | reverse complement strand
ATGCTCATGCCGATACCGGCCTTGAGCGCCAGGCGCGCGGCCTCGCGGCCGTCGGCGGCGACGCCGTGGCGGATCAGCTCGGAGATGGCGCCGTGGTCGCTCAGCACCACGCCGCGAAAGCCCCAGTCGCGACGCAGCAGGTCGCGCAGCAGCCAGCTGTTGGCCGATGCCGGCACGCCGTTGATCGCGTTGAGCGCCACCATCACCCCGCCGGCGCCGGCCTCCAGCGCCGCGCGGTAGGGCGGCAGGTAGTCCTGGTGCATGCGCAGCGGGCTCATGTCGACCACGTTGTAGTCGCGCCCGCCCTCCACCGCGCCGTACAGGGCGAAGTGCTTGACGCTGGCCATGATGCGCTGCGGATCGCTCGGCGCGGCGCCCTGGAAGCCGCGCACCATGCGTGCGGCGATCTGCGAGACCAGCTGCGGGTCCTCGCCGAAGCCTTCGGAGGTGCGCCCCCAGCGCGGGTCGCGGGAAATGTCCACGGTGGGCGCGAAGGTCATGTCCAGGCCGTCGGCACTGGCTTCCAGCGCCGCGATGCGGGCGCTGTTCTCGATGGCCTCGAGGTCCCAGCTGGAGGCCAGACCGAGGCCGATGGGAAAGGTGGTGCGATGGCCGTGGATCACGTCGTAGGCGAAGAACAGCGGGATGCCCAGGCGGCTGCGCAGCGCGGCCTGCTGCATGGGCCGGTTGTCCTGGCGGGTCACCGAGTTGAAGGTGCCGCCGATGCGCCCGGCGGCGATCTCCTCGCGGATGCGCTCGGCGCTCATGTCGCCGCCGATGCTGATCAGCCGCAGCTGGCCGATCTTCTCCTGCAGGCTCATGCGCGCGATCAGCTCGCTGATCAGCACGTCGCGCTCGGCCACCGGCGGCGCCGCGAGGAGCAGGCCGGGAGCGGCGATCAGGGTGACAAACAGCAGGTGGCGCAGGCGTTTCATCGAGGTCGGCATCCGGGCACGAGGGCTGGGCAAAATTGTCGCCACGATACTCCGACTCCGCACGGCGCGCGCCGGGGGCGGGGAAAAAATTCGCGCTTGCACAAAGTTGCGCTTTTTCTCCCCCGGGGGCTGGCGAGGCGGCAGCGGCGGCGTAGCATGGCGGCATCAGGGGGACGGCGATGGCGCAACTCGATCACTTGCAGGTATTTCAGAGCATGAGCCGCTCGGCCAATGCGCGCCTGCACGCCCTCGCCGAGCTGGGCCACGGCCTGGCGGTGGCGCGCTGGAGCAATGCCCACGACGCCCGCGACTACCTGGCGCCCAGCCATCACACCCTGTCCTGCTACCTCGCCGGCGGCACCGGCACCTTCCGCCGCGAGCGGCCGGGCGCCAAGGGCGCGCCGGACAAGCTGTGCATCCTGCCGGCCGAGCACCAGTCGGCCTGGATCATCAACGGCGAGATCCAGTTGGCCCACCTCTATGTGGACCAGGAGCGCTTCGCCCTCGGCGCGGTCGCCCTGCTCGATCGCGAACCGCGCAGCCTGCAGCTGGAGGAAGCGACCTTTCTCGACGACGCCGCGCAGGCCGCGCGCTTTCGCCGGCTGTGCGCACTCGACTGGCGGGAGCCGGGCGAGCGCCTGCTGGCCAGCAGCCTGGCCCACGAGCTGCTCGACCACGCCCTGCTCACCCAGGTCGGCCTGCGCCAGGGCCTGCGCCTGAAGGGCGGCCTGGC
>NZ_AVOF01000508.1:0-1683 GCF_000465935.2 Pseudomonas sp. EGD-AK9 | reverse complement strand
CATCACGGCAGCCGGCGCGGCGACCTGGTCCTCCGGGCGCACGTCGGCCAGGGCGCGGTGCAGGGTGCCGTAGAGGAAGTCATGCACCATGCGGCTGTCGCGGAAACGTACCTCGTGCTTGGTCGGGTGCACGTTGACGTCCACCGTGCTCGGGTCGATTTCCAGGAACAGCACGAAGGTCGGATGACGGCCGTTGAACAGCACGTCGCGATAGGCCTGGCGCACCGCATGGGCGACCAGCTTGTCGCGCACCATGCGGCCGTTGACGTAGAAGTACTGCAGGTCGGCCTGGCTACGGGAGAAGGTCGGCAGGCCGACCCAGCCCCACAGGCGCAGGCCGCCGCGCTCTATCTCGATCGGCAACGCCTGTTCGAGGAAGGCCGGCCCGCACACCGCGGCGACGCGCCGTGCGCGACTGATTTCGTCGCCCGCCTCATGCAGGCTGAGCACGCTCTTGCCGTTGTGACGCAGGTGGAAGCCCACGTCGAAGCGGGCCAGCGCCAGGCGCTTGATCACTTCCTGCAGGTGGTCGAACTCGGTCTTCTCGGCGCGCAGGAACTTGCGCCGCGCCGGGGTGTTGAAGAACAGGTCGCGCACCTCCACCGAGGTACCCACCGGGTGCGCCGCCGGCTGCACCCGCGGCTGCATGTCGCGGCCCTCGGTCTCCACCTGCCAGGCCTGCTCGGCGTCCGCCGTGCGCGAGGTCAGGGTCAGGCGCGACACCGAGCTGATCGAGGCCAGCGCCTCGCCGCGAAAGCCCATGCTGAGCACGGCTTCGAGGTCTTCCAGTTCGCGAATCTTGCTGGTGGCGTGGCGCGCCAGGGCCAGCGGCAGGTCGTCGGCAGCGATGCCGCCGCCGTCGTCGCGCACCTTGAGCAGCTTGACGCCGCCCTGCTCGACTTCCACGTCGATGCGCCGCGCACCGGAGTCCAGGCTGTTTTCCAGCAGTTCCTTGGCCACCGAGGCGGGACGCTCGACCACTTCGCCGGCGGCGATCTGGTTGGCCAGGCGCGGGCTGAGCAGGTGTATACGGGACATAACGCTCACTACTGGGCCGCCAGTGCCGTGGCGGGAATCTGCAGGGTCTGGCCGACCTTGATCACGTCGCCATTGAGGTTGTTGGTGCTGCGCAGCAGCGCCAGGCTGATCTGGTAGCGCTGGGCGATCAGCGCCAGACTCTCGCCGCGCGCCACCACGTGTTCGCGCGGGGCCGGGGCGATCTTGCCCTCGTCGCGCAGCCAGGCGATGTAGGTGCCCGGCGGCGGGTTCTCGCGGAAGAACTGGCGGATGCCGGTCTGGATCGAGCGCGCCAGCGCCTGCTGGTGGCTGGCGGTATGCAGCTTGCGCGCCTCGTTGGGGTTGGAAATGAAGCCGGTCTCGACCAGGATCGACGGAATGTCCGGGGATTTGAGCACCATGAAGCCGGCCTGCTCGACCCTGCGCTTGTGCAGCGAGGTGATGCTGCCCATGTTCGACAGCACCTTCTGCCCGACGTTGAGGCTGGAGCTCAGCGAGGCGGTCATCGACAGATCGAGCAGCACGCCGGCGAGCATCTTGTCCTTGTCGTCCAGGCTGACGTTGCCGGCACCGCCGATCAGGTCGGACTGGTTCTCCGCATCGGCCAGCCAGCGCGCGGTCTCCGAGGTGGCGCCGCGCTCGGACAGCGCGTACACCGAGGCGCCG
>NZ_AVOF01000507.1:0-18465 GCF_000465935.2 Pseudomonas sp. EGD-AK9 | reverse complement strand
CCGAGCACGCGGCGGCCGGTCTGCGCCTGATCGAGATCGAGCGCGATCACCTGGCCGACCTGCCGCGGGTGGTGGAGCAGCTGGCGCGCCTGCCGCAGCGTTTCGTGCTGTTCTGCGACGACCTCTCGTTCGAGGCCGGTGAGGGCGATTACCGGGTGCTCAAGAGCGTGCTCGACGGCTCGCTGGAGCGCGCGCCGGACAACGTGCTGTTGTACGCCACCTCCAACCGCCGACACCTGATGCCGGAGAAGCAGAGCGACAACGAGAACTGGCAGATGGTCGACGGCGAGCTGCACCCCAACGAGGCGGTGGAGGACAAGATCGCCCTGTCCGACCGTTTCGGCCTGTGGCTGTCGTTCTACCCCTTCAGCCAGGAACACTACCTCGACGTGGTGCGCCACTGGGTCGAGGTGCAGGCGGCGTCGGCCGGCCTGCGCTGGCAATGGAGCGAGGCGCTGGAGAAGGCCGCGATCCGCTGGGCCCTGGGTCGCGGCAACCGCAATGGCCGCTGCGCCTTTCAATTCGCCCGGCATTGGGTCGGGCTGCAACTCTTGGAGCAAGACGCATGATCGACCTTTCCCAGACCGGCTCCGGGCTGGACGGCTACCCCCTGCTGGCGGCGCAGCTCGACGCGCTGCTCGCCGGCGAACGCGACTTCATCGCCAACGCCGCGCAGTTTTCCGCCTTCCTGTTCCACGAACTGGCCGACCTGAACTGGGCCGGGTTCTACCTGGCCCAGGGCGAGCAACTGGTGCTTGGCCCCTTCCAGGGCAAGGTGGCCTGCGTGCGCATTCCCTTCGGGCGCGGCGTGTGCGGCGCGGCGGCGGCGAGCCGGCAGACCCAGCGGGTGGAGGACGTGCACGCCTTCGCCGGGCATATCGCCTGCGACAGCGCCTCCAATAGTGAGCTGGTGGTACCGCTGATCAAGGACGGCCGGCTGATCGGCGTGCTGGACCTGGACAGTCCGCTGACCGGGCGTTTCAGCGAGGTCGATCAGGCCGGCATCGAGGCGCTGGCGGCGATCTTTCTGGCGGCGACAGATTGTTGAGTCGCCAGGCAGCCCCGGATTGCATCCGGGTTACGGAATATTAAGTCGGATAGTGGACTAGGGTGGACAACGCGCAGCTTGTCCACCGATCAACGCGCGCCGATCTTCTCCAGGGTGCGCAACTCGCGCGGCAGCAGCTGCTGCACCGAGGCGCGCGCCGTGATCCGGGCGTAATGTGCGGCCAGGTGCGGCCAGCGCGCCGCATCCAGCGTCTCGCCGCCGTGCTGCATATTGATCAGCTGGCAGGTGAGGGCGAGGTCGGCCATCGACAGGCGCTCGCCGACCAGGTACTCGGCGTCCCCCAGCACGCCCTCCAGATAGTCGAAATGCCCCGGCAGTTTCTCCAGCGTGGCCTGCACCTTGGCCTCATCGCAGGGCTGGCCCAGGCTGGGTTTCAGCGTGCGGTTGCGAAACACGCCGAAGGTGCACAGCGGAGCGAGTTCGTAGTCGGCGTACTTTTCCAGCCAGCGCACCTGGGCGCGCTGCGCCGCGCCTTCGCCGTACAGGGCCAGGCGTTCGGGGTAGCGCTCCTCCAGGTACTGGCAGATGACGCTGGAGTCGGCCAGGGTCAGGTCGCCGTCGCGAAACGCCGGGATGCGCCCCAGTGGATTGAGCTCGCGGTACCAGTCGGGCTGGCCGAACGGGGTGACCACCTCCAGCTGGTAGTCCAGGCCCTTTTCCAGCAGGCACAGGCAGAGTTTGCGGACGAAGGGGGAGAGCGGCGCCCCGTAGACGGTCAGACTCATCGGAACTCCTTATGGGGGTACGGCGGATCGCTTGGCAGACGCTAGTCGTAGATATTCTTCTTCTTCCAGTCGTCGTCATCCAGGCTCTTCAGACCTTCGGTCAGCTCGCTGGGCGCATCGGCCGAGGGCTGCACCTTGTCCAGCACCAGGGCGTTGGCGCTCGCCAGTTGCTGCTCGAAGTGCTTGAGCTGGGTCTGGTACAGCGCCGGTTCCGGTTGTTTGCGCAGGTACTGCACGCCGCGCTCGAAGGCCAGGCGCGCCTGGCCCGGCTGGTTCTGTTGCAGGGCCTGCTGGCCGAGGTTGCCGAAGAACTCGATATGCAGCTGCACCAGCATCTGGCGGATCTGCTGGAGCCAGTGCTTGCCTTCATTGGCCGGCAGCAGACCGATCTGCGCCGAGCCGGTGATCAGGGCGTGCAGGTTTTCCAGAAGGTAACGCACGTCCTTGGCCTTGGCTTCGTTGAGGATGGGTTGCGGGGCGTTGTTCACCGGGATCGACTCGCCCCGGGCCACCAGCGCCTTGAGTTCGTCGATGCGACCCTTGAGGCCGGCGTTGCCCTTGTCCAGCGGCAGCAGGCGCTCGCTCAGTTGCAGTTGCAGGCGGCTGAGCAGCAGTTTCAGCGCTGCGCTCATCAACTGGCCGGGCATCTTTTCCGAGACGTCCAGGCAGCGGCGGATACGGTCGTTGAGATCGGCTTTCTGCCGGGCTTTTTCCAGCTTGCTGTTCTCGACCATGTGATTGACGTAGGCGATCACGATCAGCAGCGCGATGCCTCCGACTATCAGCAGGGTAATCACGAGTGGGGACACTGCTTGAACCTCTCGAGTGCTGGTTTTTCGTCCGAGTGTAGTGGCTTGGCTGCAAGGCTCCTAGTGCCACGTCAATTTATGGCCTGAAGTCGTTGATTTTGAAAAATTTTTAGAGAGAGGTTGACGACCTCATAAAGCCTCCCTAGAATGCGCGCCACTTCCAGCGCAATGCTCGAAACAGAGCGAGGGAAGCCGGAAAAGCTGTTGTAAGTTCCGGGCTGCGTCCCCTTCGTCTAGTGGCCTAGGACACCGCCCTTTCACGGCGGTAACAGGGGTTCGAGTCCCCTAGGGGACGCCACTTTCCACGGGGAAGTGGGTTGTACATGCGGGAATAGCTCAGTTGGTAGAGCACGACCTTGCCAAGGTCGGGGTCGCGAGTTCGAGTCTCGTTTCCCGCTCCAAATTATGATCTACAGACGTCCACTGAAGTCTGTAAGTCATTGAAAAAAGAGCCGTAAGGCTCTTTTTTCGTTCCAGCGAAATCTACTGGAATCCGTCCCCAGCCAGGGCTTTTAAGTCCATTTTTAAGTCCATCTTTGCGGGGGACGCGCTTTCCGGATTGTTGCTGGAGGAGTGCGGTCTGCGAGACAAGCATCTAGCCCTGACCCATGTTCAGGAGCTATACCATGGCGCTCACAGACGTCGCTGTCCGGCAGGCCCGGGCGACTGGCAAAGACTATACCCTCCCTGACTTCGATGGCCTTTCCCTGGCGGTATCCGCCCCGGGCGGCAAGTCCTGGCATTTCAGATACTACTGGGCCTCCAAACAGAAGCGGATGTCCCTGGGCACCTACCCGGAGGTCAGTCTCCGGGACGCGCGAGCGCTGCGCGATGAGGCCCGCGCGCTGTTGGCGAAAGGCATCAATCCAAAGATCGATCGCAAGCAGAAGCTCCGGGCTGTCCGGTTGGCGACGGAGAACAGCTTCAAGGCGGTGTATCTGCAGTGGCTTGAGCACCGCAAGCTGGAACTCAAGGAGGGGCGGCAGAGCACGCTCTCGCAGAGCCAGCGCATCTTCGATAAAGACGTGCTGCCTGCCTTGGGCGGCATGTCCATCTATGACGTCCGTCGTCCCGATCTATTGGCAGTGCTTGCTCGCATCGAGCAGCGTAGGGCATTCACGACTGCGGAGAAGGTGCGCGCCTGGTTCAGGCAGTTGTTCCGCTTTGCCATGGTGAAAGTTGAGGGGCTGGAGAGCAATCCCGCATCGGATCTGGATGTGGTGGCTGTTCCCAAGCCGCCGGTGGTCAATAATCCCTTCCTGCGGCTGCATGAGCTACCTGATCTGTTGAGCAAGCTAAGTCGTTATGGAGGCATGATGACCACGCAACTCGGTATTCGTCTGTTGTTGCTGACGGGGGTGCGTACTGGCGAACTGCGTTTGGCGACCCCGGATCAGTTCGATCTTGAGCACGGTCTGTGGATCATTCCTCCTGAAGTGGTCAAGCAACTGCAGGACGGCATGCGCAAGCGTGGAAAGCGGCCGCAAGACATTCCACCCTATATTGTGCCTCTGTCGATCCAAGCCATCGAGATCGTTCGCTATCTGCTGGAGCAGGTCAAGCCGGCACAACGTTACCTGCTGGCGCACCGCAGCGACCTCAAGAAGCGTATCAGCGAGAACACGCTAAATGCAGCGCTCAAGCGCATAGGCTACAAGGATTTGCTCACCGGCCATGGCATCCGGGGCACGCTCTCCACGGCGCTCAACGAGATCGGCTACCCCAAGATTTGGGTGGATGCTCAGCTTTCTCACGCAGATCCGAACAAAATCAGCGCCACCTACAATCATGCTCAGTATGTGGAGCCTCGGCGGGCTATGGTGCAGGACTGGGCCGATCGGCTCGATCTGCTGGAGCAGGGCAAGGTGAGCGCCGCCAGTGGGCAGCTAGCCATTCGTATTGATGGTATGCAGGTGCAGGTCGAAAGTGTAGATGCTTATTTCGGCTCATCGTGATGATCGTTTCAGTAGATCGTGACAAAGTTCTTGAGCTCAACGTAGCCGATGTCACCTTGGTCGACCAGCTGCTGCACGGTGCGGAAAACGTAGTGTGCGCCGACGCGGGCTATACCGGCGTCGAGAAGCGCCCCGAGCATGAGGGCCGTCAAGTGATCTGGCAGGTGGCGGCGCGCCGCAGCACCTACAAGAAACTCGATAAGTGCAGCGCGCTGTACAAAGCCAAGCGCAAGATCGAGAGGGCCAAGGCCCAAGTGCGCGCCAAGGTCGAGCATCCGTTCCGGGTGATCAAGCGCCAGTTCGGTTATGTGAAGGCGCGCTTCCGTTGCCTGGCCAAGAACACGGCACAACTGGTGACGCTGTTCGCGCTGTCAAATCTGTGGATGGCGCGCAGACATTTACTAATAAATGCAGGAGAGGTACGCCCGTAATATGGGTAATAGCCGCCGCGAGGTGCTCGCGGCGGCTAGAAACACAGAAATTAGCGGGTTATCTGATCGATTTGGATCGATTTACCGCTTTCAAAATCAGCGGAGGCTGAAGTCGGCCAGAAATGCAGGGCTACTTCAGAGGATCCTTAAGCGCATTGATACCACCCGTAATAAACAAGGTCATCTTCTCAACAAGATCGTCGTCCGACTCTGCATGGACGTCTCCGTCAGTAAGCTCGCCAATGCGATCAACACCTCTTAACATATAAAGTATCATCGAAACCATAAACACCGCCCCCCAGCTGACAGCAATTCTATGTTCCTCCCCCTCACAAACGATCATTTTCTGAATGAAATCTTTCAGTTCTTGATCGTACAGTTCTTTTCTTAAGGGTACAGCAACCTCATCGGGCTCGCTCGACAGGCGAGACTGCAGCCGCGCGAAATGCATCCAGGTTCGCCCGCCCTCTCTGTGTTTGAACTGAGGCTGAAGATATGCCCGAACAACATCGGAGAGCTTATGACTGTCGCCTTTTTCCTTCAGATCCTTAAGATATTCTTGGCGACTCTCCACAACATCCGCTAATCCTCGCCGATATACTTCTATAAAAAGATTCTGCTTCGTCCCATAGTAGTAAGTTATCAGCGCCTGGGTTACGCCCGCGCTTTGAGCTATTTGCTTAAGAGTGGTTCCTAGAAACCCCTGTTTGGCGAAAATTTTCTCAGCCTCATTTAAGATCAAATCTTTGTTTTCAACCTCTCCGAGCTCTGAAAAACGGCGCCTGCCGAGCCGGCGTCCTGGCTTCCGATCTTGACCCACTTCAGAACCTGACATGATGCCCCCAATTGAAACTATCCCACTAAACTCCATATCATACCTGCCCAACTCCTACGATTGAATAATTTCTCTGCGGACATCATGAGGGAGGGACGCAAAGCGCGCTGATGCTGTAGACAAACCTGCCTGCCACCCGATTCGCAGGCTGATGATCTCCCCAGGTCATGCAATCGCATGGGAGGCACGGGGCGATGCCTCGGTTCAAGGCCGTTCACAAGGGACTCAAGCTCCTACCCATCGACCTCGAGCAATTGCCGACCGGCACCTTCGAGCGCACCCCATGCTTTCTGGTCGATCACGAACTGGATCTTTTCGACTTCCACCCGCGCAACCGCTACAGCATCGAAGGTGCGCCGACCTCGGATCCTGCAGTGCTACTGAAGATCACCTTGCTCGCCTACAGTCGCGGCATCATCAGCAGCAGTAGTCAGGCGGAGGCACCCTGCCGCAAGCATGTGCCGCTCATGGCAATCTCCGGCGACAGCCGGCCGTACTTCACCACCCTGCGCAGTTTGTCTCCAGCATGGGGCGACCTGAGCGCCAAGCTGTCCGCCTAGGGGCTGTTGCCGCTTTGCGCTAACTAATTGATCTATAAGAGCAATCTAGTATCGTTGAACCACGCAGGCCTTCAGTAAGGCTCGCAGCAAGCTCAAACCCGAGCTCTTCGAACGCCTCAACCAAACCCCTTCAGCAACAGATCGATAGCTTCGGGCCGCGCCAGACATGGCGCGGGCTACGGGTGTGCGCCTTGGATGGCTCCACTGTCCATTTGCCCCTGGAGCCGGCCATGGGCCGCTTCTTTGGTCTGCACGGCGAGCAGTCTACGGCCCGACTGTCCGCGCTCCATGACGTAATGGACGGTCAACCATGCACAGCTTGATCGTGTCCCCCTAGTGCCGCCCGGACTTTCGCTTTGACGAATCCAATCAGGCGACAGCTATCCTGACACCGGGGGGGGGGGTGGCGCGTTCTGTAAAGTGAAATGGCGGCTTATGTCAAGCCATATGGCGTTAGGGTCTATAGTCTGAAAAGGCAAGACAAACAAAACACAACAAAAATAAGGAATAGTGCAATGACTGTTATTTCAAACAACCATCAGCAGTTGTCTTTCATCCAAAAGCTCGGCGTTCGGAGGAAGTTATGTCTTCTCGCGCTGATCTCTTTCTCCTCCTCCCCGCTGTTTGCGGCGGAGCCTAAAGTCGCCTTTCATCTCAATCCTGAATTTGAGCAGCAATACGTTTTTTCGATCGGGGTCAAGGCGGGCGGTTTCCTGCATATCGGTGGTGTTACCTCCGTCGATAAGGATGGGAATGAAGCGCATGCTGGTGATGCTAACAAGCAGATGCAGCTCATCTATGAGCGTATGGCAGCTATCCTTACCGCTCACGGCGCGGATTTCAGCAATGTCGTAAGCGAGACCATTTACTACAATACGGATAACGAGACCTACCTCAAAGCGCTAGATGTTAGGGCTGCTGCATACCGTGGTGTGGTAGCGCCCAGTGCATCCGGTGTGAGAGTGGCGGATTTCCCCAGTGATAAAACTCTTATCGAAATAACAGCTGTGGCATATCTGGGGGAATGACCACCCGATCGCTAGGTTTGGTTAGATAAGTCTTAGGCAGGCAATGCAAAGGGTGGCAGTGATATGAGCGAGAAGTCGAATAAAGGTCTTAGTCGTAGAAAATTTATCGGTGGGGCTGTGGTTGCTACAGCTGGTGCCGCAGGGCTTGGAGCCGTTGGGGTGGCGACTGCCTCTGGGAAAGCTCTCCCCAAGGGGGCGACGGGTTTTGATTACGATGTCATCGTGGTCGGCGGAGGTTTTGCTGGCGCGACTGCTACCCGAGAGTGCGGTCTACAGGGTTACCGAACTCTTCTGCTAGAGGCGCGATCGCGCTTGGGTGGTCGTACGTTTACTTCGCGCTTCGCTGGTCAGGAAATCGAGTTTGGCGGAGCATGGGTGCACTGGCTGCAACCACATGTTTGGGCGGAGATGCAGCGTTACGGTTTAGGTGTTGTAGAGGATCCCCTAACGAATCTAGACAAGACTTTGTTGATGTATAACGACGGCAGCGTCGAAGAGCTTTCACCCGAGGAGTTCGGCGATAACATTAGAATAGCTTTTGAGAAACTGTGCCACGATGTCTGGGAAGTGTTTCCGCGGCCTCACGAGCCGATGTTCACCGAGCGCGCCCGCGAACTGGACAAGCTGTCCGTTTTGGATCGAATCAAAGATTTAGGTCTGAGCCGGGCCCAGCGGGCAGAGCTCAATAGCTACATGGCGCTGTATGGAGGGGAAACAACAGACAAGTTCGGTCTTGCCGGCATGCTAAAGTTATTTGCCTGCGGCGGATGGAATTATAACGCCTTCGCGGATACGGAGACTCACTATCGGATTGAGGGAGGCACTATAGGCTTGATTAAAGCCATGTTGGCCGACAGTGGTGCTGAGGTTAGGGTGGGGGTGCCGGTGACTACTGTGGAGCAAATATCTGGCGGTGTGCGGATCAAGACTGACGACGGCGAAATTATCACGGCTGGCACGGTTATCATGACTGTGCCTCTCAATACCTATCGGCAGATCGAATTTACTCCAGCCCTGTCGAAGGGTAAGCAGCGATTCATTGAAGAAGGGCAGCTCAGTAAGGGTGCCAAGCTCTATGTGCATGTCAAACAGAATCTGGGGCGGGTTTTCGCTTTCGCGGATGAAGAGCAACCTCTGAACTGGGTGCAGACCCACGACTACAGCGATGAGTTGGGGACGATACTGTCGATTACCATCGCCCGTAAAGAAACCATCGATGTGAATGATGTCGAGGTGGTGACCAGGGAAGTCCAAAAAATGTTCCCGGGAGTCGAGGTTCTTGGTACGGCAGCCTATGACTGGACAGCGGACCCTTTTTCGCTAGGTGCCTGGGCGGCCTACGGGGTAGGTCAATTGAGCCGACTGGAAGATTTGCAGCACCCTGAGGGCCGGATTCTGTTTGCGGGTGCAGAGACCAGCAATGGTTGGCACGCAAATATAGACGGTGCAGTGGAGAGTGGGCTGCGGGCTGGTCGCGAAGCGAAAAAACTGCTGGGTTAACGTCGAGCCTGATCACTGGGCGGTTGAGGAAAGAAGATGAAACAAGGGTTTCAAGTTGTGACGGGGTGTCTGGGGGCATTAGCTCTTGTAGTGATGTCTACTGCCGCTGTGGGCGGTGAGAGCTGCGATCCGGAAAATGGTAGAAAGGTTTTTCAGACCTGCGCTGTGTGTCACTCCAATGATAACAGTGGCAATCATGGCGCTGCAGCACCCAATCTATACGGTGTGCTCGGTCGGGAGGTTGGGGCGGTGCCTGGCTTTAAATTTTCCTCTGCAATGCGCGAATCCGGCGACACATGGACCTCAGAGCATCTCGATGCGTTCCTGGAAAACCCCATGGCGGTTTATCCGCTTACACGCATGGCCTTTTCGGGCCTGAAAAATGATAAAGACCGTCGTGACGTGATTTGTGTGTTGGGCAAGTCTTCCGGCTGACAGCGTCTGAAAGAATAGAAAAGAGGTAAGGGCAGCATGACTAATGATAGAGATGAAAGTAGCAAAGGCGGAGTATCCCGACGCAAATTTCTCGGAGGTGCCGTTGTAGGTGTTGCTGCGGCTGCGAGCGTAGGTTCCCACGTCCTGACTCATTCTGACTCCGCACAGGCGACGGAAAAAGGATGCAGTACGCCGCTGCGGGCCGGCGTCGATTACGATGCCATCGTAATTGGCGGCGGGTTTGCGGGAGTCACTGCTGCGAGGGAATTGAGCCGGTCTGGCTTGAAAACAGTGATACTGGAAGGCAGAAGCCGTCTGGGGGGGCGCACCTTTACGTCTAAACTCGATGGTGGAAAGGTGGAGTTGGGAGGCACCTGGGTTCATTGGACGCAGCCCAATGTCTGGACCGAAATTATGCACTATGGTCTGGAAGTCGAGGAAACTGAGGGTCTAGCCAATCCCGAGACTGTGATTTGGGTGACCGAGAATCAGGTCAAGCGAGCGCCAGCTGCAGAAGCTTTTGAAATATTCGGTGCCGCCTGTAACGAGTACTACAAGGAAGCGCAGAGTATTTACCCGCGCCCCTTTGATCCCTTTTTTGCAGAAAAGACGCTGCGGCAAATGGACGGGCTGTCCGCTGCGGAATATTTGGAAAAATTATCCCTGAGCCAAGAGCAGAAAGACATGATGGATTCCTGGCTCAGTGGCAATGGTCACAACTATCCTGAGACGATCGCTTATAGCGAAATCATGCGCTGGTTCGCGCTCAGCAATTTCAACATGCCCACAATGTTCGATGCGATCGCTAGGTACAAGATAAAGTCCGGTACGCGGAGCCTGCTGGATGCCATGATTGCCGATAGCAATTCGGAGGTTCGGCTTTCGACTCCGGTGATCAAGGTGAAGCAAGAGCGGGACAAGGTCGCGGTCACAACCGAGGATGGTGTAATTACGGCGTCAGCGGTTGTAGTGGCAGTCCCCATGAATACCTTGCGTGATATCGAGTATACGCCGCGTCTGTCCGCGGCTAAATTGGATATCTCCGCACAGGGTCATGCAGGTGTGGGGGTCAAGGGTTACATTCGAGTCAAGCAAAATATCGGCAATATCATGACCTATGCGCCTGCCAGAAACGATCTCACGCCTTTTACATCTGTATTCACTGATCGCGTGGATGAGAATGGCACATTGCTCATTGGATTTGCCCCCGATCCAAAGCTGATCGATATCAACGATAACAAGGCGGTCGAGCAGGCTCTGCAACCACTACTTCCGGGTGTGGAGGTCACGTCCAGTTATGGCTACGATTGGAATCTCGATCCTTTTTCAAAGGGAACTTGGTGCACATACCGTCCAGGGCAGACCACTCGCTATCTGACCGAGTTGCAGAAAAGCGAGGGGAGACTCTTCTTCACGGGCTCAGATATGGCCAATGGTTGGCGTGGTTTTATTGATGGTGCGATCGAAAGCGGCAGAGAGGTTGGATACCAGGTAGCTAACTATCTCAAGGGTGATGACGGTAATGCGTGATTATCGGAAGTTCTATATTGACGGCGAGTGGGTGATGCCGAAGGGCGTTCGTGAGCTTGAGGTCATCAACCCCGCCACGGAAGATGTAGTAGGTTTAATTTCGCTGGGAACCGCGGATCATGTTGACCTGGCGGTGCAGGCTGCGCGGCGTGCATTTAACGGCTGGTCCCGCACCAGTAGAGAACAACGCGTGGAATTGCTGGAGCGAGTGTGCAGGTTGTTTGAATCCAAACTTGAGGATATCGCCAGGGCTATTACCGAGGAAATGGGGGCTCCACTGGATCAGCTGTCCCGGCCGCTACAAGCACCGGCTGGTCTGGGGCAGTTTCTCACTGCAACTTCGGTGTTGCGCGATTACAATTTTGAAGAGTGCTTGGGAACAACGCGTGTAGTGCGTGAATCCGCTGGCGTTTGCGGTTTGATTACCCCTTGGAATTGGCCTATTAACCAGGTCGCAGCCAAAGTGGCTCCGGCGCTGGCAGCCGGTTGTACCATGGTATTGAAACCCAGTGAAATTGCGCCATTCTCAGCCTATTTACTTGCTAAGGTTTTGGATGAAGCCGGGGTTCCACCGGGCGTTTTTAACCTGGTCAATGGTGATGGTTCCGGGGTGGGCGCTCCTTTGGTTGCTCATCCGGATGTGGACTTGGTTTCGTTTACCGGCTCCACTCATGCAGGGACGCTCGTTTCCAAGGCCGCGGCAGAGTCAGTCAAGCGAGTCGCGTTAGAGTTGGGAGGAAAGTCTGCCAATATCATCCTCGATGATGCTGACTTGGATGCTGCAGTGGCGCATGGTGTGCGTACGATGATGCTAAATGCGGGACAGAATTGTAACGCTCCCTCGCGTATGTTGGTCCCCATGTCAAGGCTGCAGGAAGTCGAACGACTGGCAGAGAAATTTTGTGCGGAGATCGTGGTTGGAGATCCCATGGATGAGGCCACAAGTCTAGGGCCTTTGGCAAGTGCTATGCAGTTTGAAAAAGTGCAGGAGTGCATCCGGCAGGGCATGGCCGAGGGTGCGAAACTGGTTTGCGGGGGAGAGGGGCGTCCGGACGGTATCAAGTTCGGTTATTTTTCACGGCCTACGGTTTTCAGCGAGGTCAAAAATCACATGTCGATCGCGCGCGAAGAGATCTTCGGGCCGGTTCTCTGCATTATTCCGTATAGCGATGAAGAAGAGGCAATCAGCATTGCGAACGACAGCTGTTACGGCCTCTCTGGATACGTCAGTTCGGGTGATTTAGATCGCGCTCGAGAAGTAGGGAAACGGCTTCGAACCGGCGGCGTGCATCTTAATTGCGCAGCGCTCGATCTCACCGCGCCGTTCGGCGGATATAAGCAGTCTGGCAACGGTCGGGAATGGGGTAAGTACGGATTTGAGGAGTTTTTGGAGGTCAAGTCGATGATGGGCTACGAGACTTCCTGAGTCACGGAGCGGCATTATATTTTGGAGAGTTTAGTGGTTTTATCTAGGCGCTAATTCAGATCGATTCTCTTGCTGTGTATTGACTGATATAGCGGTAATTACAGAATGGCCGAGTTAAAGATCGGGTGATATAGCTTATTGCCTGAGTGCTATTGCTTATATCTTGATTTCTTTGGGGGCATCAAATGAATAAAAATACCTCCCCACGTAGATTGATGGCGAAGGTTGCGTTGGTATTGATGCCAGCGAGTTTTAGCTATGCAAGTGACCAATCCGATTCCGCTGGATTTGTTAACGACAGTCACCTTAGCCTCTTGTCCCGCAACTACTATTGGCACCAAACGGGTGATTTGGGCGCGCAACGTGATTGGACGCAGGGTGAAATGCTTGATTTCACATCTGGGTTTACTCAGGGCATACTTGGGTTCGGCATCGACGCTTTTGCTTACGGTGCCGTAAAACTCGATGGGAGTAGCAATCGTACGGGTTCCATTACTCTCCCTTTTCGAGACGACGGCCGGCCAGCAGATAGTTATGGCAAAGCGGGTGGAAGCATCAAGGCTCGTCTCTCTAATACAACGCTTAGATATGGAGATCTCCAGCCACAGGTACCTGTGTTCGCTACCGGTAGATTTTACCAGCTAAATCAGACCGCAGTTGGCTGGATGCTCGATAGCAGCGATGTCGAGGGTGCTACGCTCTCGGCGGGACATTTCACTTCGGGCACAGGCTACATATCTACTAACCGAGATGGTGAGTTAGGTCTGGCTTTCGCGGGCGTCAGTACCTCTCAGGTGGATTATGTCGGAGGTACATACGCGCTTAGCAATCAGATGTCTGTATCGCTTTACGGTGCTCGATATAAAGACCTAATGGATCAGTATTACACGAACCTCAACTACGCTCTCTCCTTGTCCGAGTCCCAGTCATTGAGCCTCGACTTCAATCTGTATCGCAGTCTCGATTCAGGGCAGGCAGATGCAGGTAGCATCAATGTCACCGCAGCATCGTTTTCAGCTGCTTTTGCGGCGGGGCCTCATACCTTTGCTGTGGCACTTCAGCGTAATGATGGCGATCAGCCCCATGATTACGCCGCGATAGGGAGCACTCGCCCGGGGGTGGCGGCGGGCGTGTACAGTGATGGTCTCTACCTAGCAAATGCCGCTGAACTTTCAGACTTTAACGCTCCAAATGAGCAGTCGGTTCAGGTGCGCTACGAATTGGACATGCTGTCTTTTGGGGTGCCGGGCTTGACTTTGATGGCTAAGCATATACGGGGGTATGACATCGACGGCAGTCACGTTGGTTCAGATTCAGCTTATTTCGGATTGTATGGAAAATCGGAAAAAGAATGGGAAACCAATTTGAGCGCTCAGTATGTGGTACAGTCCGGGCCAGCCAAAGAACTCTCTACTAAGTTTATTCAGTCATGGCATTCCGGTGACGATAGCACTGGTGGAGATATCACCCAGACTCGATTGATTATCTCCTACCCGCTCCAAATTTTTTGAATGCGAGAAATTAGGAGGTATGAGGCGGGAGAGTGTTCGTTGCCTAGTTATATGAACTGAGATAACGATTCCAGGAGTCGAGGTGTCTCGCTATCGTCGACTCCTGGAAGGAGCTGTTCTTGCTTGTCCCGAAGTGTTTCACCTTGTGCGCGTACCGAGGTCGTCCGATTTTTGTGCAACTGACCATTATCCATACTGTTGCTTCAAGCCTGAGGCGTCATGATCTGCTTCGCCTGTTGCAATAGCTAATTCAATTTCAGATGGAGCTTTGTGAGAAGTCCGGGCTATGCGAAGCGCATGAATCAATGAATGGATGATACCTTCACTCTGCTGGCCGAAGCTAGCAAGGGCACCGAGGCAGATAGCTCCCAAGTGGTCAGCCCGACCATTTGGGCCTGAACAAGATCCTCGAAAAGGTCAACGAGGATACATCCTGGCCGCCATGGGCGTCGCTGCCAGCGGCGATATCATATAAAACCACCGATCTGTGGTTCACACTTTAGTGAGGCTGGTCGCTCTGGATCAGCACCACGCAGGCAGTTTGGGCGAACTGGGTCAGCGTTTGGTCTTTCTGGGCATGTGGCAAAAGCCGCACGCCTGCAATTCTGATAGATAACTTGGGAGTATTGCAGCATGGGTTTTGGTGGAATAAGCGTCTGGCAGTTATTGATCGTTCTGCTCATCGTGGTCATGCTTTTCGGCACCAAGCGCCTTAAGGGTCTGGGCTCGGATCTGGGGGGGGCGATAAAGGGCTTTCGCAAATCGATGGGCACCGACGAGGAGAGGCGTGATATTGAAGAAAAGCAGAGCTACACCATCGATGTCGAGGGGCGCAAGGTTGAAGAATCAGTGAAGAAGAGCTAAGGCACCATGTTCGATATCGGCTTTACCGAACTCATACTGATCGGCGTGGTCGCACTATTAGTACTTGGTCCTGAACGCTTACCCAGTGCAGTACGCACTGCGGGCCTTTGGATCGGACAGGCCAGGCGCAGCTTTGCCAACATCAGATCCGAGGTCGAGCGCGAGATAGGTGCCGACGAGATTCGGCGTCAGTTGCACAACAATCCCATCCTAGACCTCGAGAGGGAAATGAAGCAAAGCATCATGCCCAGCTCGCCCACTGGCAACGAGCCCTTGCAATCGGCCACGCCACAGCCGAATGTCGGCGATCTCGATGTATTACATCCTAACGAGGCGAAGCCTGCCGATATGGCCTCCGCGGTCCACTTGGGAAAACGCCTGAACCATGAGTAATAACTTCATTGACTATCAGGAAATGCCGCTGGTTGCCCACCTGACTGAACTTCGCAAGCGTCTGCTGTGCTGCGTGATGGTTATCCTGTTGCTGTTTGGTGGTTTGTTCTACTTTTCCCAGCAGATCTATACGTTAGTTGCCGCACCGCTAAGGGCCTATCTGCCCGTAGGTGCAACCATGATCGCCACGGGGGTGGCCTCGCCCTTCCTGACGCCTTTCAAGCTGACGATGATGTTGGCGCTGCTCTTGTCGATGCCGGTGATCCTGCATCAGATCTGGAGTTTCATCGCTCCCGGCCTGTACAAGCATGAGAAGAGCGTTGCGATACCCTTACTGATTTCTAGCATTTTCCTCTTTTACAGCGGTATAGGCTTCGCCTACTTCGTTGTCTTTCCAATCATGTTCGGCTTCTTTGCTAGCGTGACGCCTGAAGGCGTGGCAATGATGACCGACATTGGCCAGTACCTGGATTTTGTGCTGACGCTGTTCTTTGCCTTTGGCGCGGCCTTTGAGATTCCTGTGGCAACTTTCCTGCTGATCTGGGTGGGTATCGTTGATGTCGCCACCTTACGCAATAGTCGCCCCTACGTCATTGTCGGTTGTTTCGTGATCGGCATGGTGTTGACCCCGCCGGATGTGTTCTCCCAAACCTTGCTCGCCCTGCCGATGTGGATACTGTTCGAGGTTGGTCTGATGTTCGGCAGCATGGTCAAGAAAAGCGAAGAGGAGTTCCACGGTGACGCCAGCGAGGGCGAGCCCCAGGCTGGCGATCAGTCGCCTGCCTCGCGACCGTGTCCGGATTTCGGTGAACGTGACCGAGCGTTTCGCTAATACGTGACCGGTGCTTCCACCCCGGTTGCGCGGGTTCTGGATTGTAATCGCATCGGTCACGATGCGGCTTGTTCCTCGGCTTTTTTCCGGCGCAGTGACTCGCCCTTCATCGTCAACCGGTAGGCGTTGTGCACCAGGCGGTTACGGATGTTCTGGGCCGAGTATGTCCAGGCCTGGCAGACCAGTGGGCAGAGTCAGGTCGCTTACTGCCAGCAGCATGAGCTCAAACCCAGGGCGCTCGCCTACTGGATCAGGCACCACAAACAGTCCGCCAGTCCGCTACCCCTGGTGCCGTTGGCGGTGCAGGGGCCATCCGCTGTCGGGGAGCTGCTGCTGCAACATGCCAGTGGCTGGCAGTTCAGGCCATCCCTAATGCAGCTCTTCCTTGTAGGTATCCCGATATTGTTTGGGCGTCAGGCCGGTCCAACGCCGAAACGCCCGACTGAATGCGCTAAGCTGAGAGTAACCCAGCTCCGAGGCTATATCCGTGAGTGACCTATCGCTTTTTCTAAGCTGAATGACCGCTGCTTGGTGACGGACATGGTCGACAAGGTGCAGGAAATCAATGCCCTCTTGGTTACAGCGGCGCTGCAGGGTGCGTTCACTCATATACATGGCGCTGGCCACCTGAGCCAGTGTTGGCACACCTTCCGTCAGCTTACGTGCCACGATATAAGATATCTTGTCGATCACACTACACTCTACCCGCCGCTCCTCCAGTCGTTCGCTCAGATATCGCAACGAGAGCGCGTACAATCTGGGGTCGGCATCAACCATGGGTATCGCCAAGACCGAACGACTGAACATAATGGTGTTGATAGGTTGTTTGAACTTCGGAACCACGCCAAAAAAATCCCGATACTCCTGTATCGCTCCAGGCGCGGCGTGTTCGAACTGAACCAGTCTCGCCTTGATATCTGCACCCGTTGCTTCACGGAGCATGGAGATAATTGCTGCGAGGGAAAACTCGGAATCTTGCCGTCGATGCTCAATAGAGGAAATACTAAGGCGATAACTGAGACCGATAGCGTCTTCTGTTACAACTACTTTTTCTTCAACTGCCTGGGAAAAAACATTGATAAAATTAGCCATAATATTCAGTGCGGCCTCCACGCTTGGAGCATTGCGCACAGCATGACCGAAAACACCCCAGTTACGTGATTTCAGTTTCATGGCCATGTGTATGCCAACCAGTCCATCATCCTCTTTGGAAATCAACTCCAGCAGCTCGACAAACTTTCTGTCCGGAATTTCTGCGTCGGGGTCTTTTAGCACGGCCTTATCAATACCAATCCGCTCAAGATAAGGCTCTACAAGCGCTCGAAACGGACTGAGGACTGTCTCTGCAATTTGGGTCGTATCACTTCCGCTCACTTCGCCGTTCCCGTTAATACATTGCCAAAAATCCGAGAAGCCGCCGCAAACGATCTCCCGATCATCACCAGTACGAAATTTTGCCCCTCGACCCGCAAGTCTCGGGATGCGGCCCAATGCACCGAAAGCACTTACGTTAATCTGTCGCTATGGCCTTTTCCCCGACATTTTCACCTGCTAGGCACGGTAAGTAACTGGGCGAGGGGCAGCCCCGCGCCAGGAAAGCGACGTGGAACTGCACGCTGGACATGGAACGAACCCCGTGAACGGAGATGGCTACTATTTTGCATGCACATCAGCGTGCTTGAAGGCCTTTAGGAAAATCTTATATGAACGCCTCCCGGAGCTCAATCGACACAAGCGCCGCAGCCTGCGCTGACTGGCTCCACCGTATGAGGAGAGCGTGCCATCGCTGTTCGTCCACTGGCATGTCTTTGGAAGTGTAAATCTGTGCTGCGATGAAAAGAGCCAAGTGCAGGCTTTGGAGCGAACCCAGCCGGGACGCCACTGGGTATCGGCCACATCCGCACGCAAACCCATGACTATGTCCGGTATGGCACGCTCACGCTGTTTGCCGCCCTGGGCTATGCGCAAGGCCGGTTGATCAGCAGTCTCGAAACGCAGCACCGGCATCAGGAGTGGCTGGCGTTTCTGGAGAAGATCAACCACGAAACGCCCAAGAATCTGCAGTTGCACTTGATCGTGGACAGTTACGCCACGCACAAGCATCCAACCCTGAAGGCGTGGCCCGAATGACACAAGCGCTTTCATTGCGCCTCGTTCCGACCAGTTCCTGGCTGAATCTGGTGGAGCGCATCTTCCGCGGCATCACCCTCTACCTACGCGAGGGCAGCTAGCTTCAGCGCGACCAGTGAGCTGGCCAGCGCCATCACCACCTTTCTGGCCCTGCGAAATGCCCACCCTACCCGTTACGTCTGGCACGCAATGGGTGAGGTGCGGACATTCCGCACAAGATCCAGCGCTGCTGCGGTCGGCCTGCTGCCGAGGGGAGGGGGCCATACGATCTGAAGAAGACATCCTGATTTTGGCAAAATTCCCGGATTCCACCCGCCGAGCTTTCCGATGAAGCAGATGACCTTCGCTGGCGCCGAGTACGCCGACAGGCAGGTCTAAGCAGATCCGCGAGGAGCTGTTCCTGATCGAGATGAATCAGGTGGTGCCGTGGAG
>NZ_AVOF01000506.1:0-1687 GCF_000465935.2 Pseudomonas sp. EGD-AK9 | reverse complement strand
GCTGCCCGGCGCGGGCACAGGGCTGGCCGTAGCCGGCGCCGGAGCGACCGCGGCCGAACTAAAACGGCGATTGCTGCGCGCAATGCTGTGCACCTTCTCGCACAGCAGCTGCTTGACCTTCTCCGGGTTGCGCGAGATGTCCTCGAAATTCTTCGGCAAAAAATCCACCGCACCGGCGTCCAGGGCGTCGAGGGTGACGCGAGCGCCTTCGTGGGTCAGCGAGGAAAACATCAGCACCGGCGTCGGACAGCGCTGCATGATGTTCCGCACCGCGGTGATGCCGTCCATCATCGGCATCTCGTAATCCATGGTGATCACGTCGGGCTTGAGCGCCAGCGCCTGGTCGATGGCCTCGCGGCCATTGGTGGCCGTGCCCACCACCTGGATATTGGGGTCGGCAGACAGAATTTCCGAAACGCGCCGGCGGAAGAAGCCGGAGTCGTCCACCACCAAAACCTTGACTGCCATACACACTCCTAAACGGCGCCGGACCGACCGACGCCGCAACCATCAGAAACGTCGAGCGTAGCGCTTGAGCATGCTCGGTACGTCGAGAATCAGGGCGATGCGCCCGTCGCCGGTGATCGTGGCGCCGGACATGCCCGGGGTGCCCTGGAGCATCTTGCCCAGCGGCTTGATCACCACCTCTTCCTGGCCCACCAGCTGGTCGACGACGAAGCCGATGCGCTGGCTGCCCACGGTGAGGATCACCACATGGCCCTCGCGTTGGCCCTCGTGGAAGGCCTGCGGCACCAGCCAGCGCTTGAGGTAGAACAGCGGCAGCGCCTTGTCGCGGACGATCACCACCTCCTGGCCGTCGACCACGTTGGTGCGCGACAGGTCGAGGTGGAAAATCTCGTTGACGTTGACCAGCGGGAAGGCGAAGGCCTGGTTCTCCAGCATCACCATCAAGGTCGGCATGATCGCCAGGGTCAGCGGCACCTTGATGATGATCTTCGAGCCCGCCCCCTTCTGCGAGAACACGTTGACCGTGCCGTTGAGCTGGGAAATCTTGGTCTTGACCACGTCCATGCCGACGCCGCGGCCGGACACGTCGGAAATCTCGGTCTTGGTCGAGAAACCCGGGGCGAAGATCAGGTTGTAGCACTCGAACTCGTTCAGGCGGTCGGCTGCATCCTTGTCCAGCAGGCCCTTCTCCACCGCCTTGGCGCGCAGCACGTCGGCGTCCATGCCCTTGCCGTCGTCGGTGATCGACAAGAGGATGTGGTCGCCCTCCTGCTCGGCGGACAGCACCACCCGCCCGCCGCGCGGCTTGCCAGCCTTCTCGCGTTCTTCCGGGGTCTCCACGCCGTGATCGACGGCGTTGCGCACCAGGTGCACCAGCGGGTCGGCCAGGGCCTCGACCAGGTTCTTGTCGAGGTCGGTTTCCTCGCCCACCAGCTCGAGGTTGATTTCCTTCTTCAGGTTGCGCGCCAGGTCGCGCACCAGGCGCGGGAAGCGACCGAAGACCTTCTTGATCGGCTGCATGCGGGTCTTCATCACCGCGGTCTGCAGGTCGGCGGTGACCACGTCGAGGTTGGACACCGCCTTGGACATGGCCTCGTCGCCGCTGTTGAGGCCCAGGCGCACCAGGCGGTTACGCACCAGCACCAGCTCGCCGACCATGTTCATGATCTCGTCCAGGCGCGCGGTATCGACCCGCACCGTGGTTTCCGCCTCGCTGGCC
>NZ_AVOF01000505.1:0-1686 GCF_000465935.2 Pseudomonas sp. EGD-AK9 | reverse complement strand
AGCCAGGGCCAGTTCACGTTCGTGCTGCAGCAGCCAGGCGTGCTTGGCCGCCGCCACCTCGGCCGGCAGGGCGGCGAGGTGATGGAGGATGTCGTGCTCCTGGGGTATCTCCAGGGCGCGCTTGATCGCCGGAAAATCGTGCACCGCCAGGGTCAGGGTGCCGTCCATGTCGAACACCCAGTGGCGCGCCGTCGCCAGTTGCCTCATTTCCAGTCTTCCCGCACGCGGGTCAGGCCTTCCTGGGCCGCCGAGGCCACCAGTTCGCCCTGGCGGTTGTAGATGCTGGCGCGGGAGAAGCCGCGGGCGTTGCCGGCCCAGGGGCTGTCCATGGCGTACAGCAGCCAGTCGTCCAGGCGCAGGTTGCGGTGGAACCACAGCGAATGGTCGAGGCTGGCGACCTGCATGAACTTCTGGAACACCGACACGCCATGCGGCTGCATCGAGGTGGTGAGCAGGTTGAAGTCGCTGGCGTAGGCCAGCAGGTACTTGTGCAGCTGCGGGTCGTCCGGCAGCTCGCCGGCGGCGCGGAACCACACGTACTTGACCGGCTCGCAGGGTTCGGGGGCGAAGGGATTGATCAGGGTCACCGGGCGGATCTCGATCGGCTTGTCGCTGATCGCGCGCTCGCGCAGGCGCTCGGGGATCATCGGTGCGACCATCCGCGCCAGTTCGGTTTCCGATTTCAGCCCCTCGGGGCCAGGCACCTCGGGCATCGGGCTCTGGTGGTGGAAGCCCTCCTCGTCGGACTGGAACGAGGCGCTGCAGAAGAAGATCGGCTGGCCCTTCTGCACCGCCACCACGCGGCGGGTGCTGAAGCTGCCGCCGTCGCGGGTACGCTCGACCTGATAGACCACCGGCAGGCTGGCATCGCCCGGGCGCAGGAAGTAGCCGTGCATCGAATGCACATGACGTTCGGCGGCCACCGTCTGGCTGGCCGCCGAGATGCACTGGCCGAGCACCTGGCCGCCGAACAGCTGGCGGAAACCCAGGTCCTGGCTGCGCCCGCGGAACAGGTTTTCCTCGATCTGCTCCAGGCTGAGCAGCGCCACCAGATCGTCGAGCACCTGGGTCATGGGGTCTCTCCTTGCACAGGGGGAATACGGGGTTGCGGGTAGGCCGGCAGGGAGGTCAGGCGTTCGTCCCATACGGCGCGGCCAAGGGTGAAATGGTAAAGGCTTTGCCAGCCGCTGTCGGCAGCGCCGAGCAATTCGTGCAGCGCATCGTCGAAATAGCAGCCGATGCCGGTGGCCGACAGCCCGGCCGCCTCGGCTTCCAGATAGAGCAGCTGGCCGATCTGCCCGCACTCCCAGTAGAGCCTGGGATAGCGCCAGGCGCCATCTGTCAGGGCATCCTCCAGCCGCGCCAGCATGGCCAAGGCCAGGCAGCCGTCGGCGGCGATGTCCTGGCCGCAACTCAGGAACCCCGCCAGGCCGCGGGCATCGCCTTGGAGCAGGCGGTACAGCGGCAGCTCGTCGTCCACCCGTTGCCACAGATAGTCCTCGCGCAGCGCCTGCACGCCGCGGCCGCTGCGATCCAGCCAGTACAGCCCCGGCGCCAGCCCCTGCACGCGATGGACGAACAGCAGCAGGTCGATGGCCGGCGGCTCGCCAGTCACCGCGAAGGGCACCGGCGACTGCGCCGGCAGCAGGCGCCGCAGCCAGGCCAGCAGCAGCTCGGCCTGGATGC
>NZ_AVOF01000504.1:0-1713 GCF_000465935.2 Pseudomonas sp. EGD-AK9 | reverse complement strand
CTGCGCGACGATCGGCCGCAGCGGCTCAGGCGCGCACGCCCTGCGGCTGCGGCAGCGCCGGCAGGCCCTGATGGAGCAGGCCGAGGCTCTCCTGCAGCAGCTGGTTGCTGCGCTCCAGCTCGCCCAACTGGGCCAGCAGGCGCGCCAGCTCGGCGCAGGTTTCCGGGTGGCGCTCCAGCTTCAGGCTGGTCTCGAAGTAGTCGCGCGCCTTGCCCCACAGCTGGTTCTGCAGGCACAGGCGACCGAGGGTCAGCAGCAGCGCCGGGTCCTGCGGGTGCTGCTTGAGCCAGAGCTCGGCGGTGTGCAGCTGCTGCGCCGGATCGGCGCCGCGCAGCACGCCGTAGAAGCGCGCCAGGCGGCTGTCGTAGGCGCGCTTGAGGGCGCTGCGCAGCACCTGTTCGGCCTCCTCCTGGGCGCCCAGGCGACGCAGTTGCTCGACGTAGGCGGCGATCAGCTCGGGCTCCTGGCGCAGCGGCGCGGAGAGCTGCTGCCAGGCCTGGGTCAGCGGCTGCAGGGCGGTTTCGCCATGGCCCAGACCGGCCTGCCCGGCATCACCCAGGCGACCGCGCCAGGTCGCGCGCTCCAGCTCGTCCAGCTCGGCGGCCGGCAGGGCCTTCTCCTTGCGCAGCTCCGGCAGCAGGCCGAGCAGCGCCGACCAGTCCTGGCGCTGCAGGTACAGGCGCTGCAGCTGGCGCAACACCAGGTGATGGCCGGGATGACGCTCGCGCATCGCCTGCAGCGTCTCCAGCGCCGCGTCGCTCTCGCCGCGGCTCTGCTGCAGTTCGGCATGGGCCAGGGCGATGGCCAGTTCGGCCTGCGGCTGGCGCGCCAGGGCGCGCTCGAGCATGGCGTCGCTCTGCTCGTGCTGGCCCAGCTTGTGCGCCGCGCGGGCGGCGCCGAGGTAGTACATCAGCGGCTGGGGTTCGTCTTCGGCGGCCCGACTCAGCTGGCGCAGCGCGCGCGCCCAACGGCCCTCGGCCAGGTCGAGCAGGCCCTGCTGCGAGGCCAGCCGCGCCCGACGGTGACGATGCAGGCGCGACCAGGGGTTGGCCAGGCGCGTCGAAGCGAGCAACAGGCGCAGGCTGGCGCGCAGCAGGTAGAGCAGCAGCACCACCACCAGCACCAGGGCCAGGAAGGCCCACAGCCCGGACTGGTAGCGGAAGCCCTGGTAGGCGAACAGCACGTAGCCGCGGTCGGCCTGGATCGCCAGGCCGAGCAGATACAGCAGGCCACCGACGGCGAGCAGGAGCAGCAACCAGAGCAGGCGCTTCATGGCGCCTCCCCGGCCGCGGCGGCCCCCTGCCGGCGCTGCGCCTGCTTGCGCTGCAGGTAGGCCTGCAGCGCCTCGAGCGACTCGCTCAGATCCGGCACCTGCACCTCGACCCGCTCGTCGGCCAGCTCGGCGAAGCGCTGACGCAGGGCGCGGCTATCGGGGTTGTCCAGATTGAAATGGGCGTCGAGGATCTCCCCGGCCTGCTTCAGCGCCTGCCGATAGACCCCGCTCTGGCCATGCAGCGCGGCCCACTGCGCCTGCTCCAGGGCCAGCGACAGGCTCAGGCGCACCTGGCTCAGGCTCTGCCCGGAGAGCAGCGGACGGATATTGCGGTCGGCGTCGAACTCGATGCGGAAGTACTGCGCCAGGGTCGCCAGCCATTCGCTCCACCAGGCGCGGCCATCGCCCTCGGCGGCCAGGTCGGCGAGCACGTCGCCCTG
>NZ_AVOF01000503.1:0-1729 GCF_000465935.2 Pseudomonas sp. EGD-AK9 | reverse complement strand
CCTGGCGCTGCCCAGCACGATATTGCGCTTGCCGCCGTTGAACACGGTCATCTCCTCGTTATCCGAGGAATCGCGCTGGTTGACCCGGTCGAGACGGCCGAGGTCCAGGCTCAGGCCCTCGATCTCGTTGCTGCTCAGCCAGGCGCCGCGAAAGGTCTGCGGCAGCAGGCGACTGTCGTTGCGCATCAGCGCCGGCAGCACAGGTTGCAGGGTGCCGAGCTTGAGGGTGCTGTTGGAGGCGCGCAGCTTGGCGGTCAGGCCGGCCTCGCCGTATTCGTCCTGGGCACGCTTGGGCGCCTCGCGGTCGCTCTTGAGGATGCCGGTGCCGACCCGGTCCGGGCTGGAATCGAGCTTGAGGCCGAGCAGGCCGATGGCGTCGATGCCGAAACCGACGGGGCCCTCGGTGTAGCCGGACTCGAAGCGCAGCATGAAGCCCTGGGCCCACTCCTCGGCCTTGGCCTGGGTCGCGCCGCTCTGGCGGAAGTCGCGGTTCATATAGAAGTTGCGCGCATCGAGCGCGGCCTTGCTGTCATCGACGAAGGCGGCGCTGGCCGGTGCGCTGATCGCCAGGGCCGCGGCCAGGGCGGATGGCATAAACAGCTGGGTGGGACGAAGTTGGTACATGGCTCTCTCTTCTTGTTGGTTGGGCCACGCCGTCTCCCAGACAGCCCACGGCGGCGTGACCCGGCGAAGGCCGACGGAGCCGGCCCGTTAGCCACGGATCTGGCCGTGGCGACTGGCCCGGTCGAAGGCTCGACCGGGCGAATTCGGCACACGCAGGCCCGCGCCGCGGACCGAAGTCCGCGCCGTGAGCGACAAGGGCGTGTGACTAGAAGTTGCGGCGGGCCAGCTTGAGCACCCAGCCGACGAGGCCGGCGCGGAACAGCAGCACGCAGATCACGAAGATCACCCCGAGGATCACGTGCACCCATTCGCCCAGCGGGCCGTTGGACAGGTAGCTCTGCAGGGTGACCACCACGCCGGCGCCGACCAGCGGACCGAGCAGAGTGCCGACGCCGCCGAGCAGGGTCATCAGGATCACCTCGCCGGACATGTGCCAGTGCGCGTCGGTCAGCGAGGCCAGTTGGAACACCACGGTCTTGGTGGCACCGGCCAGGCCGGTCAGTGCGGCGGAGATGACGAAGGCCAGCAGCTTGTGCGCATCGACGTTGTAGCCGAGCGAGACGGCCCGCGGCTCGTTCTCGCGGATCGCCTTGAGCACCTGGCCGTAGGGCGAGTGGATGGTGCGCTGGATCACCGCGAAGCCGAAGACGAACACCGCCAGCACGAAGTAGTACAGGGTCAGGTTGTCGCTCAGGTCGAACAACCCCAGCAGCTTGCCGCGTGGCACCCCGTGCAGGCCGTTCTCGCCGCCGGTGAACGGCGCCTGGACGTAGAGGAAGAACACCAGCTGGGCCAGGGCCAGGGTAATCATGGCGAAGTAGATGCCCTGCCGTCTGATCGCCAGCAGGCCGAAGCCCAGCCCGAGCAGGGTCGCGGCCAGCGTGCCGGCGAGGATGCCCAGCTCGGTGCCCAGCCCGCTGTGCTGGCTGAGCAGGTAGCCGGTGACGTAGCCGCCGGTGGCGAGGAAGGCCGCATGGCCGAACGACAGCAGGCCGGCGTAGCCGAGCAGCAGGTTGAAGGCGCAGGCGAACAGGGCGAAGCACAGGAGCTTCATCAGGAACACCGGGTACACCGCCAGCGGCGCGACCAGGGCGACGCCCAGTAG
>NZ_AVOF01000502.1:0-1736 GCF_000465935.2 Pseudomonas sp. EGD-AK9 | reverse complement strand
CACGGCGATCTTCTTCACCTGCTGAGTGGGGATATAGTTCAGCTCGGTCTCATGGCAGGCGCGCGGGTTGACCAGGCAGCTGGTCAGCTTGCCGCCGAAGGTGTGGTCCAGGCAGGCCTGGTTGCAGCCGATGCAGGTGTTGATCTCATCGCTGCGGCCTTCGGCGGCCTTGTTGACGAAGTCCGGGTCGGCAAGGAAGGGACGGGCCATCGACACCATGTCGGCATCGCCCTCGGCCAGCACCTGCTCGGCGACTTCCGGGGTGTTGATGCGGTTGGTGGTGATCAGCGGGATGTTCACCTCGCCCTTGAGCTTGGCGGTGACCTTGGTAAAGGCCGCACGCGGCACCTTGGTGGCGATGGTCGGGATGCGCGCCTCGTGCCAGCCGATGCCGGTGTTGATCAGGGTGGCGCCGGCGGCCTCGATGGCCTTGGCCAGCAGCACGATCTCGTCCCAGGTGCTGCCGCCTTCGACCAGATCGAGCATCGACAGGCGATAGATGATGATGAAATTCGGCCCGACCGCCTCGCGCACGCGACGGACGATCTCCACCGGCAGGCGCATGCGGTTCTCGTAGCTGCCGCCCCAGCGGTCGGTGCGCTGGTTGGTGTGGGCGACCAGGAACTGGTTGATGAAGTAGCCTTCCGAACCCATGATCTCGACGCCGTCGTAGCCGGCCTGCTGGGCCAGGGCGGCGCAGTTGACGAAGTCCTGGATCTGCTTCTCGATGCCCTCCTCGTCCAGCTCGCGCGGCTTGAACGGGTTGATCGGCGCCTGGATGGCGCTCGGCGCGACGGATTTGGGGCTGTAGGCGTAGCGCCCGGCATGCAGGATCTGCATGCAGATCTTGCCGCCGGCCTCGTGCACCGCCTGGGTGACGACCTTGTGCTTCTCCGCTTCCTCGACCGTGCTGAGCTTGGCCGCGCCGGCGTACACACCACCCTCCTCGTTCGGACCGATGCCGCCGGTGACCATCAGGCCGACGCCACCACGGGCGCGCTCGGCGAAGTAGGCCGCCATGCGCTCGAAGCCGCCCGGCTTCTCTTCCAGGCCGGTGTGCATGGAGCCCATCAGGGTGCGGTTGCTCAGCGTGGTGAAGCCGAGGTCGAGCGGGGCCAGCAGGTGCGGGTAACGAGCAGTCATGGAATTCTCCACATCGCGGTGCAGTTCACGGATTGCCGCGGTCTCATGGTCACGCGGTCGGTTATGGGGCCAGACGATAAAGAGCCCGCCAGCCCGGCTCAATGATCGAAACTGACAAGATAATGATCGAAATGAGCAAGCTGACTTGGCAGGCCCGCCCAATCGACCTAACCTGCAGCGCAACTCCAATGAAAGCCCCGCCATGCGTTTACTGATCCTCAGCGTCCTGTCCCTCGCCCTATTCGCCGGTCTCGGCAGCTACGCCCACTGGTGCGAGCAGCGCCCCAGCGGCCACTACCTGTCCGACCTGCGCAGCCGACTCGCCCTCGACCGCGGCCAACCCGGCCCGCGCGGCAACCTGCTGGGCATCCAGCCCGAGCTGTTCGCCGCCGACTATCAGAGCCTCGGCCGCCTGCGCCTGAAACTGGCCGCCTACCTCGACCAGGCCCGCGACCTGGGCCTGCTCAGCGAACGCACCGTAGTCGTGCTGCCGGCACATATCGGCACCTGGTTGCTGGCGGTGGGCGAGAAGGACGAGCTGTACCGCGCCGCGGATCGGCGCCAGGCCCTGCGCTGGCTGGCGGCGAGCAACC
>NZ_AVOF01000501.1:0-1748 GCF_000465935.2 Pseudomonas sp. EGD-AK9 | reverse complement strand
AACAGGGCCTGGCGGTGCGGGTCACCGGCCGCCGCGCCGAGGGCGTGCAGCACCTGATCAAGCGCGGCGCGGAGTTCGTCCAGGGCGATCTCGGCGACGCCGATCTGGCCCTGGCGCTGTGCCGCGACGTCGAGGCGGTGGTGCACTGCGCCGGCGCGGTGGGGGTGTGGGGCGACTACGCGCATTTCCACCAGGCCAACGTGACGGTCACCGAGAACGTCATCGAGGCCTGCCTGAAGCAGAAGGTGCGGCGCCTGGTGCACCTGTCGTCGCCGTCGATCTATTTCGATGGAAAATCTCATGTCGATGTTCGCGAGGAGCAGGTGCCCAAGCGCTTCTCCGATCACTACGGCAAGACCAAGTACCTGGCCGAGCAGCAGGTGTTCGCCGCCCAGGAGTTCGGCCTCGAGGTGATCGCCCTGCGCCCGCGCTTCGTCACCGGCGCCGGCGACACCAGCATCTTCCCGCGGCTGATCGGCATGCAGCGCAAGGGCCGCCTGGCGATCATCGGCAACGGCCTGAACAAGGTCGACTTCACCAATGTGCACAACCTCAACGACGCCCTGCTCAGCGCCCTGCTGGCCGCCGGCCCGGCGCTGGGCCAGGTGTACAACATCAGCAACGGCGCGCCGGTGCCGCTGTGGGACGTGGTCAATTACGTGCTGCGCCGCCTGGAACTGCCGCCGGTGACCCGCCATGTGCCTTACCCGCTGGCCTACGCCGCCGCCTGCCTCAACGAGGGCGTGTGCAGGCTGCTGCCGGGGCGCCCGGAGCCGAGCCTGTTCCGCCTCGGCGTGGCGGTGATGGCCAGGGATTTTTCGCTGAATATCGACCGCGCGCGGCAGTACCTCGACTATGAGCCCAGGGCCAGCCTGTGGGATGCGCTGGACGAGTTCTGCACCTGGTGGCAGGTGCAGTCGCGCGTCTGATCAAGCGCGGTCGCAGGTCGTCCGGCAGGCGCGGCTTCAGCCGCGAACAGCCTTGAGCCCGGCAGAGTCGGCGCGGCCAGGCGGAGTGTCGCCTGCCAACCACTCAGGCATAGACGCGCTGGCCGCGATAGATGCGCACCGAGCCGCTGGGCGCCGCCTGTGGCAGCGCCACGCTGGCCACCGGCTTGGCGGCGGGCGTTGGCGGGCGTTGATCGGCGAGTTCGGCCAGGCGCTGGCCGAGCCGACGGGTTTCTTCGTCGCTCGACTGCAGGCAGCCGCCGAGCATGGCGATCACCGCATCGCTCTGGCTCAGGCGGATATCCAGGGCCAGTTCGTCGCGCAGCCGGCGACGCAAGGCTTGCATGCAGTCCAATAGCGCTTTGTTCAGTTCCATGCCGCTTCCCCCAGGTTGGTTGAAGGGTCACCCCTGGCCTCGTCCTGACGCCTGTGTGACCGGGCCCGGCGTATTCCCTCGCCCGGCTGCCCATCGCCCGCGGCGCCGTGCCGCGGAGCACGAGCGGCTCCAAGGCCGCCCGTCGCTGAACTCGAATGATACTGAGCAAACTGCGTACCAGTTCAAAAAACGCGGAACCACGGGGCTGGCGGCGGGTCGATGAGGCTGTCGCGCCCTTCGTCGGTGCGCCGCGCACCTGCTTGGCGCGGCGCTGATCGGCCATCGGCGAATCGGTATACTGCGCGGCACTTTCGTTTACCCCGTTCCAGACAAAGGTCCGACCATGCGCAACGATGCCCACGACGAGCTCGATCACCTGCCCAGCCTGACGCCCGGGCGCCGCGAGGAATTCGCCGAGCCCCAGG
>NZ_AVOF01000500.1:0-1760 GCF_000465935.2 Pseudomonas sp. EGD-AK9 | reverse complement strand
TCGACCCGGGCGCTGCGCTTGGCGCGATTGGGCACCTCCTGCATAACGCCGAGCATGCGCATGGTCATGGGCTCGGCATCCAGGCGCCAGCGCTCCTGCCCTTCGATGGGCAGGTTCTGCAGGCCCAGCAGCAGTTTCGGATCGGGCAGCTCGCCGGCGGGCACCGCGGCCTGGCGCGCCGCCTCCAGTTCGGCGGCGCGCGCCATCAGGTTGGGCGCTTCACGCCCGGCCAGGAGCAGGGCCTGCTCCAGGGTCAGGGCCAGACTCGGCATGCTGGCGAGGCTGGCCAACACGGCGCCGGCCAGCAGCGGACCGAGGCGCGAATAGGCAATGGACATCGGTTGATTCCTGTCGAAAACCAGCGTCCCGCGGGACGCACAGCCCCCCGCCGGCAGCCGGGCTGCACGGAGGGCATCGAGGTTGGCGAGGGAATCAGGCCCGGGGCGGACGCCAGGGCGCGAGCAAGGGTCGTGACAGGGGATCGGCGAGAGCGTGCCAGGCAAGCCGCGAGGGAGCGAGCAGCCCGTCCATCCGCGGCGGCTGGCTGCCGAGCAACGAGGCTCCGGCGCTGGAGCACTGCGACATCTCGGCGCACAGCTGATCGCCAGCGGCCATCGCCCCGTCGTCGCAGCAGTCGCCCGGCTGGCCGCTGCCCTGGCTCATCGGACAGGGATCGCCCTGCGGCAGCAGGCCCGCCAGGGACTGCAGGGGCAGCACCAGCGTCAGCAGCAAGACCAGATAGAGGCGGGCCATGGCGTTCATGCCAGGCAGTCTAGTGCGCCGCCAGGTCGGCGGCAATTGATCGGGGTCAAGGGCGCCTAACCCGTCTCGGCGCGTCCTCCATGGCCTTTGCCAGCACTCCTCGGGCGAGACCTGCGCCACGCCCGGTTACAACTCGCGGATTGCCCCGCGTGACCAACAGTCATAGCATGACCAACGGTCACGACTCACCGCGGAAACTCCATGCGCTACCAGGATCGACTCTTCCAGCAACGGGAAAACGCCCTGCTCGAATCCGCCCGCCAGCTGTTCCAGGAGCAATCCTGGGATCGCGTCACCATCGCCGAGGTGGCGCGTCACGCCGGCATCGGCAAGGGCACGGTGTACAAGCACTTCCCCAGCAAGGAGGCGCTCTATGCGCGCCTGGTGCTCGATCGCCTGAGCCAGCACCTGGTCGAGCTGCGCGAGCTGAGCCAGACAGTCCCGCCGGAACAGGCCATGCGCCGGGTGGTCCGCCGCGCCTTCGAGCAGTTGCTGGCCGACCAGTTACAGGCCCAGCTGTGCCTGCTGTGCGACCGCCCGGCCTTTCAGGAGCGCCTGGAGGCGCCCTATCGCGAGCAGTTTCTCGAACTGGAAGGCCAATACCTGGCGCTGTTCAACCAGTTGCTGCAGTGCAGCTTCGCCGATCTGCAGCTGTCGCAGGCCGACTGCCTGCACCTGCTGTGGGGCGTCGAGGCCTGCCTCAACGGGGTGAAGGCACGCATCGCCTCCGGCGGCTTCGACCACTGGGCCGAGCCCATCGAACTGGACGCCTATCTCGACCGCGTCACCGACTTCATCATCGCCGGCCTGCGTGGCCAGGCCGCGGCGCTGCAGGCAGCGCCCGCACTCAGCGAGTAACCCGCCATGTTCGCCCAACTCAGCAAACGTCCCTGGATCATCGCCGTCCTCATCATCCTGGTGCTGCTGCTCTGGCTGCTCAGCGGCGAGCGCTTCGCCGCCCGCGACGAGGCCACGGCCGACCAACCGGCCGCGGCCGC
>NZ_AVOF01000499.1:0-1770 GCF_000465935.2 Pseudomonas sp. EGD-AK9 | reverse complement strand
AGAGGGGACGGCGCTCCCGGCTTCGCCCTGCTGCACTTGCCAACACCCCCGCCGCTGGGGCACAAAGCCCTGAACCGGTTTCGAGACCCCAGCCCATGTTGCGCTTCGCCCGCTTCCTGCTCGCCCCCCTGCTGCTGCTCGCCGCGGCCCTGCTGGTGCTGGCGCTGACCAGCCGTCCGGCCGCCGTGCCCGAGGTGCTCGCCGACCTCGGCCAGCGCCCACTGGTGATCGCCCACCGCGGCGGCAAGGGACTGTGGCCGGAGAACACCCTGTTCGCCTTCGAGCGCGCCGTGGCCCTGGGCGTCGACATGCTGGAGATGGACCTGCACCTGAGCCAGGACGCCGAACTGGTGGTGATCCACGACGACACCCTGGAGCGCACCACCAATGGCCAGGGCCCGGTCGCCCACTACAGCCTGGCCGAGCTGCAGGCCCTGGACGCCGGCTACCACTGGAGCGCCGACGGCGGCCAGAGCCATCCCTACCGCGGCCAGGGCACGCGCATCGCCAGTTTCGCAGAGGTGCTGGAACGCTTCCCGCTGGTGCCCAAGGTGGTCGAGATCAAGGTCGCGGACGTCGGCATGGAAGCCCTGCTGTGCGAGACCCTGGCCAGCTACGACCAGCTCGACCGGGTGATAGTCGGCAGCTTCCACGAACGCAGCCTCAAGCGCTTTCGCGAGGTCTGCCCGGAGGTGGCCACCTCCGCCGGGCCGGTCTCGGTGCGCCTGCTGCTGGCGCTCAACTGGCTGGGCCTGAGCGACCTGCTGTCGCCGTCCTACCAGGCCCTGCAGATTCCCCAGCGGCACAGCGGCCTGACCCTGGCCACCCCGCGCCTGCTGCGCAACGCCCAGAGCCGCGGCCTGCACGTGCAGCTGTGGACCATCAACGAACAGCCGGCCATGCGTCGCCTGCTGGAGATGGGCGCCGGCGGCCTGATCACCGACTACCCGGATCGCGCCCTGCAGCTGCTGGGCCGCTCCACCCAGCTCGGCGCGTTGCCCGACTGAGGCGCCCCCTCCCAAGCGGCGCCGCCCATCGGGCGCAGCCGGCCTGGCGATTTATTCGCCAGGCCATGCCACCCCGCGGCCCTGGCGGGCTGGCGACAGCCGCCCGCAGCTTATTCACAGAAACCTCCACAGTTTCCCGGGATAACTGCGCCGATGCACTCGAGCGCTGTGGAAAGGACTGGACAAAACCCGCGTTACCCGGGCGCTTGCGAGCAACCGGCAGCGCCGCTCAAAAACCGTACAACGCCCTGCAAGCCGCGCTATCCGTGGCCTGCAAACAAGCGCTCTCAGCTTATCCACAGATCGCCCCACAGAACCCGGGGACAACTGCGCGACCACCCCGCTATATTCCCCAATCACTGTCAAGTGGTTGTGCACAAAGGAAAAACCCTCCTGCTCAAAATTCCACCGACAGCCTGCAGAGGGCGCAGAATCGGCGCGCCGGGCCACCTTCCTCAGCTTATCCACAGAAATGCCCACAGCAGCCGTGGAAAACTTTTTTGCGATGGCCTGGCACGCCATCTGCTAAACACCAGCAAGCCTCCGTTCACAAGGATTCGTCATGTTCAGCTTCTTTCTCGCCGCCATGCTCCTCGGCTTCGTGTTCAATGCGGCGCCCGGCGCGGTGTTCAGCGAAACCCTGCGGCGCGGCCTGCGCGACGGCTACCGCCCGGCCCTGCTGGTGCAGATCGGCTCGCTGGTGGGCGACGCCACCTGGGCCGCGCTCGGCCTCACCGGCCTGGCCCTGCTGCTCGGCAGCGCC
>NZ_AVOF01000498.1:0-1777 GCF_000465935.2 Pseudomonas sp. EGD-AK9 | reverse complement strand
CGCATCGAGCTGGCCGCCACCGCCGGCCTGGCGGTGGGCCGCGGGGTGGTGGTCGACCGCCAGCTGCAGACCTCCCACGCCCATATCTATGCCCTCGGCGACTGCGCCGAGGTGGACGGCCTCAACCTGCTCTACGTGATGCCGCTGATGGCCTGCGCCCGCGCCCTGGCCAAGACCCTGGCCGGCGAGCCGACGGCGGTCAGCTATGGCCCCATGCCGGTGACGGTGAAGACCCCGGTGTGCCCGCTGGTGGTGTCGCCGCCGCCGCGCGGCAGCCAGGGCGAGTGGACGGTGGAAGGCAGCGGCGGCGATATCAAGGCGCTGTGCCGCGACGCCGCGGGCAGCCTGCTGGGCTACGCCCTGACCGGCAGCGCCGTGCAGGAAAAACTGGCGCTGAACCGGGAGCTGCCGGCGCTGTTGGCATGATTGCCGGCCGTTCTGTCGGATACGCCACGAAAATGCCCGGCCAAAGTGTCGGACGAGACTGGCGCAGTGCGATGCGGCATGCCATTCTCCCTGGGGTCTGCCGCAGCGCAGAGCTGTTGCGGCGCCTTGGGCGCTGTTCTGGAAGGACAGCACGGACACAACAACAAAAAACCGTCAAAGAGGCATCTATGCGTAAACCGGAACTCGCCGCCGCCATCGCCGAAAAGGCTGATCTGACCAAGGATCAGGCCAATCGTGTACTCAACGCCGTACTGGAAGAAATCACCGGTGCACTGAACCGCAAGGACAGTGTGACCCTGGTGGGCTTCGGTACCTTCGTCCAGCGCCACCGTGGCGCCCGCACCGGGAAGAACCCGCAAACCGGTCAGCCGGTCAAGATCAAGGCCAGCAACACCGTCGCCTTCAAACCGGGCAAGTCCCTGAAAGACGCGGTCAACTGAGCCTGTCGCCCGGAGCCGCTCGGCTCCGGGCCTCTCCCGTCTGGGTGCGTACGACGCAGCCGGCGCCTTCAGCGTCCCCACCGTGCTTTGGGCAGGCTGTAGTCCTGCAAGAAAACCACTACAATGCGCGGCCATCATCTTCGATCATTGGGGCCTGTGCATGAAATTCCGTTTTCTCCTGTGGATGCTGGGCCGCCTCATGGCCAAGGCCAGTCGCGACAACCCGGCGTTTCGTCAGCAGCTCGAAGGCCGCGATATGGTGTTCCAGCTGCATACGCTGGACGGCAAGGTGGCGCGCCACTTCATCGTCGCGGGCCAGCGCATCAGCAGCAAGCGCGGTATCGCCGCGGAGCCCGCTTTCGCTCTGGGTTTCAAGGATGCCGCCTATGGTTTCGCCACCATGACCGCGAAGAACAAGCAGCTGGCCTTCATGCAGGGCATCCAGAACAAGGACATCCAGATCCAGGGCAACCCGGCGCTGGTGATGTGGTTCCAGGGGCTGACCAAGTACCTGACACCGAAGAAGAAGGTCGATTCGGCGAAAAAGGCCGCCTGATCCCCAGTTGCGCGCGCCGTCGCTGGTCGGCGCGCTGCGCTTTGGTTAGGCTGCCCGGCAAGTCCCAGTGGAAAGCCTGGCCATGCGTCTGATCGTCCTGCCCCTCCTGCTGCTGGCGGCCGCCTCGCTGCGGGCCGAGCCGGCCTCTCCCCACGCGCTGTTGCCGTTGTTCGAACTGGCCGGTATCCATCTGCTCTGCGAGCAGAGCGCGCCCTTGCTGCAACGCGGCCAGGAGCCGGCCGAGCAGCAGCGCCTGGGGCAGCTGTTCGCCGGCCCGGCGCTGTGCCTGGAGCTGGCCAAGCGGGTCAGCGCCCAGCTCGATGCCGCGCAGCTG
>NZ_AVOF01000497.1:0-1780 GCF_000465935.2 Pseudomonas sp. EGD-AK9 | reverse complement strand
CCTGATAGAGCAGGGCGGCGGCCATGGCCAGCTCGGCCAGGCTGGCGGTGTGCGGCTGCAGGCTGGGATCGCCTGCGAAGTGTTCGGCGATAAAGGCGGTGGTGGCGTTGCCGGCGGCGAACTCCGGGTGCTTGAGCAGGTTGGCGAGAAAGCGCTGGTTGCCGTTCACCCCCAGCAGCACGCAGTTTTCCACGGCGCGCAGCAGCTTGCGCCGGGCTTCGTCGCGGGTTTCGCCGTAGGCGATGACCTTGGCCAGCATCGGGTCGTAGAAGGGCGTTACGGCCTGGCCTTCGACCAGGCCGTGATCGATGCGTACGCCGGCCAGCAGCTCGGGCTCCCAACGCAGCACCTGGCCGGTTTGCGGCAGGAAGCCGGCGGCCGAATCCTCGGCGTACAGACGCACCTCCATGGCGTGGCCGGTGAGGCGAATGTCATCCTGCTGCAGCGACAGGGGCTGACCCTCGGCCACGCGAATCTGCCAGGCCACCAGGTCCTGGCCGGTGATCAGCTCGGTGACCGGGTGTTCCACCTGCAGGCGGGTGTTCATCTCCAGGAAGAAGAATTCGCCGCTGGCGTCGAGGAGGAACTCCACGGTGCCGGCGCCGACGTAGTTGACCGAGGCCGCCGCCTTCACCGCCGCCTCGCCCATGGCGCGGCGCAGCTCGGGCGTCATCACCGGGCAGGGCGCTTCCTCGACCACCTTCTGGTGGCGACGCTGCACCGAGCAGTCGCGCTCGCCGAGGTAGAGGATATTGCCATGCTGGTCGCCGAAGACCTGGATCTCCACATGGCGCGGGCGGATCACCGCGCGCTCGAGGATCAGTTCGCCGGAGCCGAAGGCGTTCTGTGCCTCCGAGCGGGCGGTACGGATCTGCCCCAGCAGCTCGGCGGATTCCTGCACCAGGCGCATGCCACGGCCGCCGCCGCCGGCGCTGGCCTTGATCATCAGCGGGTAGCCGATGCGCTCGGCCTCGCGGGCCAGGGTTTTGTCGTCCTGGGCGGCGCCTTCGTAGCCGGGAATGCAGGGTACGCCGGCCTCCAGCATGGCGATCTTGGACAGGCGCTTGCTGCCCATCAGGTGGATGGCTTCCACGGTCGGGCCGATAAAGACGATTCCAGCTTCTTCACAAGCGCGGGCGAAGTCGGCGTTCTCGGAGAGGAAACCGTAGCCGGGGTGGATGGCGTCGGCGCCAGTCTTGCGCGCGGCCTCGATGATGGCGTCGATGCGCAGGTAGGACTGGCTGACCTGAGCCGGGCCGATGCACAGGGCTTCGTCGGCGACCTGCACATGGCGGGCGTCGGCATCGGCCTCGGAGTAGACCGCCACGGTGCGGTAGCCGAGCTCCATGGCGGTGCGCATCACCCGGCAGGCGATCTCGCCGCGGTTGGCGATCAGTATCTTGTTGAAGGCGGGCATCTTTGTGCTCCTGTGGGGCGATCCCCGGATTGCTGCCGGGCTGCGCTGTTCTTGCGTAGGGTGGATCGCGCTTTATCGATCCACCGTTTGGCGGGTCTGAATTGGTGGATGTGAAAAGCGACATCCACCCTAGGGTTTCACTCTGCCCACCTGGGCTTGCGTTTCTGCACGAAGGCCAGGGTGCCTTCGACGCCCTCGGCGCCGGTGACGGCCGCGGCGAACTGTTCGGCGGCGCGGTCGAGCAGCGGGCCGAGGGCCTCGCGCTCGCTGGCCAGCAGCAGAGCCTTGGTCTGGGCGTTGGCCTGGGGCGCGCACTGGCGGATCTGCGCCAGGGTCTCGTCCAGGCGCTGCTGCAGGGCGGCG
>NZ_AVOF01000496.1:0-18503 GCF_000465935.2 Pseudomonas sp. EGD-AK9 | reverse complement strand
GGCGGCGTTGTGCGCGACGTCCTGGGCGGTGGCGCTCATTTCCTGGAAGGCGGTGGCCACCTGATCCACCTCGCGGTATTGCTGCTGCATGCCGGCACTGGTCTGGCTGGCGATGGCGGCGGACTGGTCGGCGGTGCCGCGGGCGTCGAGCACGCTGCTTTTGACGTCGGCGATGATCGGCTGCAGCTTGTCGAGGAAGCGGTTGAACCAGCCGGCCAGCTCGCCCAGTTCGTCCTGCTTGGCATAGTGCAGGCGGCGGGTGAGGTCGCCTTCGCCGCTGGCGATGTCCTTGAGCATGGCGGCCACGCCGAGAATCGGTCGGGTCACGCCGCGGGCGGTCAGCCACATCAGCAGCAGGCCGGCGAGCACCGCCAGCAGGCCGAGCAGCAGCGCCTGCAGGCTGTCGCCGGCGCGGCGCTGGTCGAGCTGCTGGCCGAGCTCGATGGCGCGTGCCAGCAGCACCTGCTCCGGCACCTCCACCAGCACGCTCCAGGGCTTGGCCTCGGGGATCGGCTGGAACGGGCTGAGCACCCGCAACATCTCGCCGTGGTCCAGCTCCGCGGCGCTGCCGGCCTGGATCAGGCTGCGCAGCTCGCCGGCATGCTCGCCGTAGGCCTTGTCCACCGCCTGGCTGAGCAGCGCGCCGTCGCGGCTGTGGCCGGCGAGCAGGGCGGCGGGGCTGAAGATGCTGATGTGGCCCTGGCCATCGTAGAGCTCGCGATTGGCCTCCTGGCTGATCTGCTGCAGGCTGGCCAGGCTGATGTCGACGCCCATCACGCCGATCACCTTGCCGTCCAGCTCCAGCGGGAAGGCGATGCTGGTCATCAGCGTCTGCTGGCCGCCGACCTCGTCGTAGTAAGGCTCCAGCACGCAGGCCTGGCGAGTGTCGCGCGGGCAGGTGTACCAGGCGTTGTAGGGCACGCCGTTGGCGCCGGGCGTGGCGTCGGCGAGCATTTCCTCGGGCATCGACTCGGATTCCAGCGTGCCGGGGGTGGGCTGCGCCCAGTACAGCGAGAAGCGCCCGGCGTCGTTGCTGCCCAGTTCGGCCTGGTCGGCGAAGAGTTCGTCCTTGCCGTCCAGCGCGTTGGGCTCGAACACCAGGTACAGGCCGAGCAGCGCGGGGTTGGCCTCCAGGCTGGTGCGCACCTGGCGGGTCAGGTCCTCGCGCAGGTCGAAGGCATCGAGAAAGCGCTGTTCCGCCTGTTCGCGGAGGAACAGGATCTGCCGCGAGAAGCCCTTGCCGTACTGGTAGGCGTCCATGAAGTAGCGCTGAATGCGGATCGCCTGCAGCTCGCCGCGCGCCTGCAGGCGCAGCTTGGCACTTTCCTCCAGCATGCCGTACGAGGCCTCGCGCACCAGGCCGGCACTGCGGCTGGACTGGTACTGCGAGGCGCCTACCAGCAGGGTGACGATGGCGAGCAGACAGAGGCCGGCGAGCAGGGTGATCTTCCACTGGATCGAAAGACGGCTGAACAGCATGGGGCGTTCCTTTCTTCGATGGACTACGGCTGGTTATCGGTGCGCCGGCGGCTTTCTTGATCGGCGCGCGTGCGGGATCGGGATTATGCACGTTTCGCTCGAAATTCTGAACGTCTGCGTTTTTGACAGCCGTGGCCGCATGCGGCAGAGTACGCGGCTTTTTTCGGCCCGGCGCCCGCGCCGGCATTTCTGTAGGTGGAGCGGTTTATGAACGCAGTAATAGCGGCGGTCGGCATCATGCTGATCCTCAGCCTGTGCCGGGTGCACGTGGTGGTGGCGCTGATCATCGGCGCGCTGGCCGGCGGCCTGCTCGGCGGCCTGGGCGTGGAGGGCACGCTGAGCGCCTTCAACCAGGGCCTCGGCGGCGGCGCCACGGTGGCGCTGTCCTATGCGCTGCTCGGCGCCTTCGCCGTGGCCATCGCCAAGTCCGGCCTGGCCCATGCCCTGGCGGACAAGGCGCTGGCGTTGGTCGGCCAGCAGGACGCGGCCGGTGGCGGCCTGCTCAAGTGGTTGCTGATCGCGCTGCTGCTAGCGGTGGCGATTTCCTCGCAGAACATCCTGCCGATCCATATCGCCTTCATCCCGCTGCTGGTGCCGCCGCTGCTCTATGTGCTGAGCAAGCTGCAGCTCGACCGCCGCCTGATCGCCTGCGTGCTGACCTTCGGCCTGATCACCCCCTACATGTTCCTGCCGGTGGGCTTCGGCGGCATCTTCCTCAACGACATCCTGCTGGCCAACGTGGCCAAGTCCGGGGTGGACGTCAGCGGCGTGAACATCACCCAGGCCATGGCCATTCCGGCGCTGGGCATGCTCTTCGGCCTGCTAGTGGCGGTGTTCTTCAGCTACCGCGGCAAGCGCGTCTACGACCTGGCGAAGATCGAGCAGGCCGAGCGCGTTGACGTGCAGTACAACCCGCTGAGCCTGCTGGTGGCCGGCGTGGCCATCGCCGCGGCGTTCGTCGTGCAGCTGTGGCTGGACTCGATGATCATCGGCGCCCTGGCCGGCTTCGTGATCTTCTCGGTGTCCGGTGTGGTGCGCTGGAAGGAGGCCGACGGGCTGTTCACCGATGGCATGAAGATGATGGCGATGATTGGCTTCATCATGATCGCCGCCGCCGGTTTCGCCGAGGTGATGAAGGCCACCGGCGAGGTCAAGACCCTGGTCGACGGCGCCGCCGCGCTGATCGGCCACGACAAGGCGATCGGCGCGCTGCTGATGCTGCTGGTCGGCCTGCTGGTGACCATGGGCATCGGCTCGTCCTTCTCCACCATCCCGATCATCGCGGCGATCTTCGTGCCGCTGGGTGTGCAGCTGGGCTTCAGCCCGCTAGCCATCGTCTGCATCGTCGGCACCGCCGGCGCCCTCGGCGATGCTGGCTCGCCGGCCTCCGACTCGACCCTCGGCCCGACCGCCGGGCTCAACGTCGACGGTCAGCACAACCACATCTGGGACAGCGTGGTGCCCACCTTCCTGCATTACAACCTGCCGCTGCTGGCGTTCGGTTGGGCCGCCGCCATGCTGCTGTGACGAGTCCGCGCCGGCTCAAGTGTCCGGCGCCACGGAGCGCTTGATTCCTGCACGGGGCTGCCGGTACATCGGTAGCCCCGTTTTCGTTCAGGGCACCACCGCGGGCGTCGGTCGCCTATCTGAGTCAGAGCGGAAAGTCCCAGCGCTTGATCGCCTCGCTCAGGTGCTCGATCCAGGCGCGCACCGCGGGCGACAGGCCGCGCCGGTGGCTGTAGGCCAGCTGCACGTGGCCCTGGGGCACGCTCCAGGCCGGCAGTAGCGCCAGCAGACGACCGTCGGCCAGCTCTTCGTGGCAGAAGGTGGTGGGCAGCAGGGTGATGCCCAGGCCGGCCAGGGCTGCCTGCTTGCGAACGGCGAAGTCGTCGATGCCCAGCCTGGCTTCCAGCGCGACTTCGTGGGCCTCCTGCGTGGTGTTGTGGTGAAAGCGCAGATGGATGCGCCGATCGGCGCCGAGGGCGCCGAGCGCCGGCAGGCGTTGCAGGTCTCTGGGGTGCTCGATGCGCGCGCCGCAGAGCAGATCGGGGCGCGCCACCACGTGGGCGCGCGCCGGCACCAGGCGGCGGGTGATCAGCCCCGGCTCCTCGTCGTCGAGATTGCGTACCCGCAGCGCCACGTCCACGGCTTCATTGAACAGGTCGACGCGGCGGCTGGTCTGCAGGATTTCCAGCTGCACCTTGGGGTAGCGGATGAGGAAGTCGTTGATCAGCCCGGGCAGCAGGGCCAGCCCGCTGGGGGTGGAAAAGCGCACTCGGCCGCGCGGCTCGCTGGTCAGGCTGGCCACCGTCTCCTCGGCCTGTTCGGCCTCCAGCAACATGGCCTGGCAGTGGCGCAGGTAACGTTCGCCGATATCGGTCAGCACCAGCTTGCGCGTGGTTCGTTGCAGCAAGCGGGCGCCCAGGCGGTTCTCCAGTTCGGCGATGCGCCGCGACAGACGCGACTTGGGAATGCCCAGGGCGCGGCCGGCCGCGGCGAAGCCACCGGCTTCCACCACCTTGGCGAAGTAGAACAGATCGTTGAGGTCGTGCATGGTCATCGTCCTATAGGTGGGACGAACTATCGCATTTTTTCGGTCTTATCGTGCATTGGCTCCATGAATAGCATCTCTGCCATCTCGTCGCGAACGCGCGCCCATTTGGAGAGCCCTATGAAACTGTTGCACCTCGATTCAAGCATCCTCGGTGAGTCCTCTGCCTCCCGCCAGCTCAGCCGAGCCGTGGTCGAGGCCTGGACGGCGGCGGTGCCTGGTACTCAGGTCAGCTACCGCGATCTGGCCAGCGACGCGCTCAGCCATCTGTCCGCCGCCAGCCTGGTGGCAGCCGGCACCCCGGCCGAGCTGCGTGACGCCGCCCAGCGCCATGAGACCGAACTGGCCGAGCGCACCCTGGAGGAATTCCTCGCCGCCGACGCCATCGTCATCGGTGCGCCGATGTACAACTTCGCGATTCCGAGCCAGCTCAAGGCCTGGATCGACCGCGTCGCGATCGCCGGCAAGACCTTCAGCTACGGCGAGAACGGCCCGGTCGGGCTGGCGGGCGGCAAGACGGTGGTGATCGCCTCGAGCGCCGGCGGCATCCATGCCGGTCAACCCTCGGGCCAGGCACACGAGGACTACCTGGTGCGGGTGCTGAACTTCCTCGGTATCGATGACATCGAGATCGTCCGTGCCGAAGGCCTGGCCTATGGCGAGGAGCCGCGTGCCGCGGTGCTGAGCGGCGCCGCACAGCGGATCGCCGAGCTGTTCGCCACCGCCTGAGCGGCAGGCTGAAACGACAAAGCCCGCTTCGGCGGGCTTTGTCGTTGCTGCGCGGAGCGCTGGATCAGACGATCACGCCCTGGCTGCGCAGGTAGTCGTCGTAGGTGCCGCTGAAGTCGGTCACGCCGTTGTCCGACAGCTCGATGATGCGGGTGGCCAGGGAGCCGACGAACTCGCGGTCGTGGCTGACGAAGATCAGCGTGCCGGGGTAGTTCTCCAGCGCCAGGTTGAGCGCTTCGATCGATTCCATGTCGAGGTGGTTGGTCGGCTCGTCCATCACCAGCACGTTGGGCTTTTGCAGGATCAGCTTGCCGAACAGCATGCGGCCCTGTTCGCCGCCGGAGATGACCTTGACCGATTTGAGGATCTCGTCGTTGGAGAACAGCATGCGCCCCAGGGTGCCGCGGATGGTCTGCTCGCCGGTGGTCCACTGGCCCATCCAGTCGAACAGGCTGACGTCGTCTTCGAAGTCGTGGGCGTGATCCTGGGCGTAGTAGCCCACCTCGGCGCTCTCGGTCCACTTCACCGCGCCGGCATCCGGCGCCATTTCGCCGACCAGGGTGCGCAGCAGGGTGGTCTTGCCGATGCCGTTGGGGCCGATGATGGCGACGCGCTCGCCGGCTTCGACGGTGAAGCTGAAGTTCTTGAACAGCACCTTGTCGTCGAAGGCCTTGGAGACCTTCTCGATGGTCACGGCCTGGCGGTGCAGCTTCTTGTTCTGCTCGAAGCGGATGAACGGGCTGACCCGGCTGGATGGCTTGACCTCGGCCAGCTGGATCTTGTCGATTTGCTTGGCGCGCGAAGTGGCCTGCTTGGCCTTGGAGGCGTTGGCCGAGAAGCGGCTGACGAAGGTCTGCAGCTCGGCGATCTGCGCCTTCTTCTTGGCGTTGTCGGCCAAGAGTTGCTCGCGTGACTGGGTCGCGGCGGTCATGTACTCGTCGTAGTTGCCGGGGAACAGGCGCAGCTCGCCGTAGTCCAGGTCGGCCATATGGGTGCAGACCGAGTTGAGGAAGTGACGGTCGTGGGAAATGATGATCATGGTGCTGTTACGCGCCGTGAGGATATTTTCCAGCCAGCGGATGGTGTTGATATCCAGGTGGTTGGTCGGCTCGTCGAGCAGCAGCACGTCCGGATCGGAGAACAGCGCCTGGGCCAGCAGCACGCGCAGCTTCCAGCCCGGCGCCACTTCGCTCATCGGGCCGAAGTGCTGCTCCAGCGGAATCCCCAGGCCCAGCAGCAGTTCGCCGGCGCGGGATTCGGCGGTGTAGCCGTCCATCTCGGCGAACTCGCCCTCCAGCTCGCCGACCTTCATGCCGTCTTCTTCGCTCATTTCCGCCAGCGAGTAGATACGGTCGCGCTCGGCCTTGACCTTCCACAGCTCCTCGTGGCCCATGATCACCGTGTCGATCACATTGAACTCTTCGTAGGCGAACTGGTCCTGGCGCAGCTTGCCCAGGCGCACGTTGGGTTCGAGCATCACCTGGCCGCCGGACGGCTCCAGATCGCCGCCGAGGATCTTCATGAAGGTCGACTTGCCGCAGCCGTTGGCGCCGATCAGGCCGTAGCGGTTGCCGTTGCCGAACTTGACGGAAACGTTCTCGAACAGCGGCTTGGCGCCGAACTGCATGGTGATATTAGCGGTGGAGATCAATTGCTTGTCCTGCGGGGCTGCGGTGGTTAATCGCCTTTCCCGGTTCCTGCACCCGCGCCCGCCACGTCGCTTGTGGCAGGCAGCTGGGCGAACTCGTTCCTGTTGAAGGCCGAGTTCAGCCGCTGGGTATAGGTCGAGGAACATCCACACGCGGTGCCCCGGGCCGGCTTGCGCTGAAGCCATGGGGGCCGGCCTGTCGTCAGGCATGTGTTGGCGTGGTCTGTCGGGCGTCGTATCGCCGGCGCTTGGGGATGCCCTGGGCAGCCAGCGCGGCGTGAAGCGCGCAATGGTACCACTTGGCGGCATGATCCACAGCCCGTGCCTAAGCCACGGGAGGACGAATGGTGGGCGCCGCGGATAACCTACGACGATTTGCGCCAGCCATAAACAACAAGCCCCGCACGGGGCGGGGCTTGTTCTACAGCGCTGGGATCAGGCCTGAACGACCGGGATCTTGGCGTTGGCCGCCGCTTCGCGGAACTCGGCCATCTGGTCGAAGCTCAGGTAGCGGTAGATGTCGCCAGCCATGCTGTCGATGTCCTTGGCATAGACCATGTACTCCTCGACGGTCGGCAGCTTGCCGATGATCGAGGCAACCGCGGCCAGTTCGGCGGAGGCCAGGTAGACGTTGGTGGCGTCGCCCAGGCGATTGGGGAAGTTGCGGGTGGAGGTGGAGACCACGGTGGAGCCAGTCTGCACGCGCGCCTGGTTGCCCATGCACAGCGAGCACCCCGGCATCTCCATGCGCGCACCGGCCTTGCCGTAGATGCCGTAGTAGCCTTCCTCGGTCAGCTGGTGGGCGTCCATCTTGGTCGGCGGGGCCAGCCACAGACGGGTCGGAATGCCGCCCTTGACCTTGTCCAGCAGTTTGCCGGCGGCGCGGAAGTGACCGATGTTGGTCATGCACGAACCGATGAACACTTCGTCGATCTTGTCGCCGGCCACGGTGGACAGCAGACGGGCGTCGTCCGGGTCGTTCGGGGCGCACAGCACCGGCTCGTTGAGCTGGCTCAGGTCGATTTCGATGACTTCGGCGTACTCGGCGTCCTTGTCGGCCTCCATCAGCACCGGGTTGGCCAGCCAGGCTTCCATCGCCTGGGCACGACGCTCCAGGGTACGGGCATCACCGTAGCCTTCGCTGATCATCCAGCGCAGCAGGGTGATGTTGGACTGCAGGTACTCGGCGATAGCCGCTTCCGGCAGCTTGATGGTGCAACCGGCGGCGGAGCGCTCGGCGGAGGCGTCGGACAGCTCGAAGGCCTGCTCGACGGTCAGGTTGTCCAGACCTTCGATCTCGAGGATGCGGCCGGAGAAGATGTTCTTCTTGCCTTTCTTCTCGACGGTCAAGAGACCCTTCTGGATGGCGTAGTAGGGGATGGCATGCACCAGGTCACGCAGGGTGATGCCCGGCTGCAGCTTGCCCTTGAAACGCACCAGTACGGATTCCGGCATGTCCAGCGGCATCACGCCGGTGGCGGCGGCGAAGGCCACCAGGCCCGAGCCGGCCGGGAAGCTGATGCCGATCGGGAAGCGGGTGTGCGAGTCGCCGCCGGTGCCGACGGTGTCCGGCAGCAGCATGCGGTTCAGCCAGCTGTGGATGATGCCGTCGCCCACCTTGAGCGAGACGCCGCCGCGGTTGCGCATAAAGTCCGGCAGGCTGTGGTGCGTGGTGACGTCCACTGGCTTGGGATAGGCCGCGGTGTGGCAGAAGGACTGCATCACCAGGTCGGCGGAGAAGCCCAGGCACGCCAGGTCCTTCAGCTCGTCGCGGGTCATCGGGCCGGTGGTGTCCTGGGAGCCGACGGTGGTCATCTTCGGTTCGCAGTAGGTGCCCGGGCGCACGCCCTGGCCTTCGGCCAGACCGCAGGCGCGGCCGACCATCTTCTGCGCCAGGGTGAAGCCCTTGCCGCTGTCGGCCGGCGCTTGCGGCTTGTTGAACAGGGTGGAGGGGGCCAGGCCCAGCTCGGCGCGGGCCTTCTCGGTCAGGCCGCGGCCGATGATCAGCGGGATACGGCCGCCGGCGCGCACTTCGTCGAGCAGCACGGGAGTCTTCAGTTCGAAGCGGGCCAGCACTTCTTCAGTGCCCTGTTTGCAGACCTTGCCGGCATAGGGGTAGAGGTCGATCACATCGCCCATATCGAGGGCGGCCACGTCGAACTCGATCGGCAGGGCGCCGGCGTCTTCCATGGTGTTGTAGAAGATCGGCGCGATCTTGTTGCCGAAGCAGAAGCCGCCGGCGCGCTTGTTCGGGATATGGGGAATGTCGTCGCCGAAGAACCACTGCACCGAGTTGGTGGCGGATTTGCGCGAGGAGCCGGTGCCGACCACGTCGCCGACATAGGCCACCGGGTAACCCTTGGCCTTGACCGCCTCGATCTGCGCCAGCGGGCCGACCGCGCCGGGCCGCTGCGGCACGATGCCGTCGCGAGCCATCTTCAGCATGGCCAGGGCGTGCAGCGGGATGTCCGGGCGCGACCAGGCGTCCGGAGCCGGCGACAGGTCGTCGGTGTTGGTTTCGCCGGGCACCTTGAACACGCTCAGGGTGATCTTCTCGGCCAGCGCCGGGCGGGCGGTGAACCATTCGCCATCGGCCCAGGACTGCAGCACGGCCTTGGCCGCGGCATTGCCGGCCTTGGCGCGCTCGGCGACGTCGTGGAAGGCGTCGAACATCAGCAGGGTGTGCTTGAGCTGTGCGGCGGCGGCGTTGGCCAGCTCGGCGTCGTCCAGCAGCTCGACCAGGGTGGCGATGTTGTAGCCGCCCTGCATGGTGCCCAGCAGCTCGACGGCGCGCTGCTTGCCTAGCAGCGGCGAGGCGGCTTCGCCCTTGGCCACGGCAGAGAGGAAGCCGGCCTTGACGTAGGCGGCTTCATCCACGCCGGCGGGGACGCGGTGGCTGATCAGATCGAGCAGGAAGGCGGCTTCGCCGGCCGGCGGGTTCTTCAGCAGTTCGACCAGGGCGGCGGTCTGTTCGGCATTCAGCGCCAGGGGCGGCAGGCCCTGCTCGGCACGTTCGGCGACATGGTGGCGGTAGGTTTCAAGCACGGTGTGATTCCTCGGGACAGAAGGCCGATCTGGCAAGGCCTGGGCCGTGTATCCGGGGGCGGGCAGGGCGTGCCCGGCCGCACCGGTGTTCTGGGGGGTTATTTTTTTGCGGCGAACAACGCGTCGAGCTTCTGCTCGAAGGCGTGGTAGCCGATGCGGTCGTAGAGTTCGGCGCGGGTCTGCATCAGCTCGATCACGTCCTTCTGGTGGCCGTTCTGGCGGATCGCGGTGTAGACGGCTTCGGCGGCCTTGTTGGCGGCGCGGAAGGCCGACAGCGGGTAGAGCTGGATGGCCACGCCGACCGAGGCCAGCTCGTCACGGGTGAACAGCGGGGTGGCGCCGAACTCGGTGATATTGGCCAGCACCGGCACCTGCAGCGCCTCGACGAAACGCTGGTAGGTCGGCAGGTCATAGGCGGCCTCGGCGAAGATGCCGTCGGCACCGGCCTCGACGTAGGCCTGGCAGCGCTCGATGGCGGCATCCACGCCCTCGGCCTGGATCGCGTCGGTACGGGCGATGAGGAAGAAATCCGGATCGGTCTTGGCGTCGGCGGCGGCGCGCACGCGGTCGACCATTTCCTCGCAGGAGACGATCTCCTTGCCCGGACGGTGGCCGCAGCGCTTGGCGCCGACCTGGTCCTCGATATGGGCGGCGGCGGCGCCGGCCTTGATCAGGCTCTTGATGGTGCGTTCGATATTGAAGGCGCTCGGGCCGAAGCCGGTATCGATATCCACCAGCAGCGGCAGGTCGCAGACGTCGGTGATGCGGCGTACGTCGGTGAGCACGTCGTCGAGGGTGTTGATGCCCAGGTCCGGCAGGCCCAGGGAACCGGCCGCGACGCCGCCACCGGACAGGTAGAGGGCGCGGAAACCGGCGCGCTTGGCCAGCAGCGCGTGGTTGGCGTTGATCGCACCGATCACCTGCAGCGGGGACTCGATGGCGAGGGCCTGGCGGAAACGCTGGCCGGGGGTCTTGGCGGAGGAGGCTGATTGCATGATTGGCCTTTGGTTGGTTTCGTGTCGACAATATTTCAATTGCTGGTCGAAAATTACTCACCAATGTAGCCTTGGTCAATCGGAAGATATTAAAGTGTCGACAATCAATGGGCTTTGTCATGAAATGACAGCCGTTTGTCACTAAATGAAAAGACGTCCGGCGCCGCTGTCCCTAGATTGAACGCATGCGGCGAGGTCACCCCATCCGGCTGGATGTGCACGCCACAGCAACCGGTTATCCCCATTAAACGGAGTTCGCCATGTCTACCCCCGAAGTCTTTATCGTCAGCGCTGCACGAACCGCCATCGGCTCCTTCGGCGGCTCGCTCAAGGATGTCGCGCTGTCGCAACTGGCCAGCACCGCCGTCGCCGCGGCCCTGCAGCGTGCCGGTTGCGCGCCCGAGCGGGTCGGTCACGTGGTGCTGGGTACGGTGATTCCCACCGAGCCGGGCGATGCCTATCTGGCCAGGGTGGCCGCGCTGAACGCCGGCATACCCAAGGAGACCCCGGCCTTCAACGTCAACCGCCTCTGCGGTTCCGGTCTGCAGGCGGTGATCTCGGCGGCGCAGAGCCTGCTGCTGGGGGACGCCGAGGTGGCCATCGCCGGCGGCGCCGAGTCGATGAGCCGCGGCCCCTATCTGATGTCCGCCGCGCGCTGGGGCGCGCGCCTGGGCGATATGCAGGCGCAGGACTATATGCTCGGTGTGCTGCACGATCCCTTGCAGCGCATTCATATGGGCATCACCGCGGAGAACGTGGCCGAGCGCCATGGCATCAGCCGCGAGGCGCAGGATGAGCTGGCCCTGGAGAGCCAGCGCCGCGCCGCCCGCGCCATCGCCGAAGGGCGCTTCGCCAGCCAGATCGTGCCGGTGGAGCTGAAGAGCCGCAAAGGCGTGCAGCTGTTCGAGGTCGACGAGCATGTGCGCGGCGATGTCTCCCTGGAGCAGCTGGCGGCGATGAAGACCGCCTTCAAGCAGGGCGGCACGGTAACCGCCGGCAACGCCTCGGGCCTCAACGACGGCGCGGCGGCCCTGCTGCTGGCCAGCGGTGCGGCGGTGAAAAGCGACAATCTGCGCCCGCTGGCGCGCCTGGTCAGCTATGCCCACGCCGGCGTCGAGCCCGAGCTGATGGGGCTGGGGCCGATTCCGGCGACGCGCCTGGCGCTGCAGCGCGCCGGCCTGACGGTGGCCGACCTGGATGTGATCGAGTCCAACGAGGCGTTCGCCGCCCAGGCCTGTGCCGTGGCGCGCGAGCTGGACTTCGACCCGGCGCGGGTCAACCCCAATGGCTCGGGCATTTCCCTTGGCCATCCGATCGGCGCCACCGGCGCGATCATCGTCACCAAGGCCATCCACGAGCTGCATCGGGTCGGGGGACGTTATGCCCTGGCGACCATGTGCATCGGCGGTGGTCAGGGTATCGCCGCGATCTTCGAGCGCGTGTGAGCCGCCATGGCCGGTGCGTGCGCTGAAACCAGGCTCGAGACCCTGCGCGGCAAGGCGCTGGCGCTGTTCGCCGAGCGCGGCTTCGCCCAGGTCGGCATGCGCGAGCTGGCCCTGCACCTGGGCATGGCCGCGGGCTCGCTCTATCACCATTTCGAGAGCAAGGAACAGCTGCTGTTCGAGCTGATCGAGGAGCTCTACGAGGAACTGCTGGGTGCGCCGCGTCGCGTCGCCAGGGGCGGTGCCCGGGAGCGCCTGGAGCAGCTGCTGCAGCGCCATATCGCCCTGCACGAACGGCGCCCGGCCCAGTTTCAGCTGGCCGAGCAGGAGTTGCGTTGCCTGACGCCGGCCCATCGCCGGCGTATCCAGGGGCTGCGCGAAGCCTACGAAGAGCGCCTGGCGCACCTGCTGTTGGAGGCCGGGGCGGGTGGGGCGCCGGCCCGCCTGCGGTTCGGCGTGCAGGCGCTGGTCACCTGGCTCAACAACCTGCCGCCGGCGTGTCCGGACTTGCCTGCACAGCAGCGCCTGGAAGTGATCGGCGCGCTGCTGCTGGCAGCCCTGGACAACCTGCTCGAGCCGGCGCCGCGCCAGGCCAGCACCCGCATACTGCCGCTGGCCTGGCCCGCGCTTGGCGCCGGCTGATCCGACCGGCACTTTATCCATCACGGCATCGTGCATGCCCGCATCATCCGAGAGATTCCAACATGGCCGATTACCAAGCCCCCCTGCGCGACATGCGCTTCGTGCTCAATGAAGTCTTCGAGGTTTCCAAGCTCTGGGCCGAGCTACCGGCCCTGGCCGAGGTGGTCGATGCCGAGACCGCCAGCGCCATCCTCGAAGAAGCCGGCAAGGTCACCGCCGGCAGCATCGCCCCGCTGAACCGCAGCGGCGACGAGGAAGGCTGCTCCTGGGAAGGCGGCGCGGTGAAGACCCCGGCCGGCTTCCCCGAGGCCTACCAGACCTACGCCGAGGGCGGCTGGGTCGGTGTCGGCGGCTCGCCGGAGTTCGGCGGCATGGGCATGCCCAAGGTGATCGGCGCCCAGGTCGAGGAAATGGTCAACTCGGCCAACCTGTCCTTCGGCCTGTACCCGATGCTCACCGCCGGCGCCTGCCTGTCGATCCTCAACCACGCCAGCGAAGAACTGAAGGCGCAGTACCTGCCGGCCATGTACGAGGGCCGCTGGGCCGGCTCCATGTGCCTGACCGAGCCGCACGCCGGCACCGACCTCGGCATCATTCGCACCAAGGCCGAACCCCAGGCCGACGGCAGCTACAAGGTCAGCGGCACCAAGATCTTTATCACCGGCGGCGAGCAGGATCTCTCCGAGAACATCATCCACCTGGTGCTGGCCAAGCTGCCGGACGCCCCGGCTGGGCCCAAGGGCATCTCGCTGTTCCTGGTACCCAAGGTGATGGTGGGCGCCGACGGTTCGCTGGGCGAGCGCAATGCGGTCAATTGCGGCTCCATCGAACACAAGATGGGCATCAAGGCATCAAGCACCTGCGTGATGAACTTTGACGGCGCCACCGGCTACCTGGTCGGCGAGGTAAACAAGGGCCTCAATGCCATGTTCACCATGATGAACTACGAGCGTCTGGGCGTCGGCATCCAGGGCCTGGCCCTGGGCGAGCGCAGCTACCAGAACGCCGTGGAATACGCCCGCGAGCGCATCCAGAGCCGCGCGCCGACCGGCCCCGTGGCCAAGGACAAGGCTGCTGATCCGATCATCGTGCATCCGGACGTGCGCCGCATGCTGCTGACCATGAAGGCGCTGAACGAGGGCGGTCGCGCCTTCTCCAGCTACGTCGCCATGCAGCTGGACACCGCCAAGTACAGCGAGGACAAGGCAACCGCCAAGCGCGCCGAGGAACTGGTGGCGCTGCTGACGCCCGTCGCTAAAGCCTTCCTTACCGATATGGGCCTGGAAACCACCGTGCACGGCCAGCAGATCTTCGGCGGCCACGGCTATATCCGCGAGTGGGGCCAGGAGCAGCTGATCCGCGATTGCCGCATCACCCAGATCTACGAAGGCACCAACGGCATCCAGTCGCTGGACCTGATGGGGCGCAAGATAGTCGGTAGCGGCGGCAGCTACTACAAGCACCTGGCCGATGAGATCAAAGCCTTCGTCGCCTCGGCCGATGCCAATCTCGACGAGTTCACCAAGCCGCTGGCAGCTGCCGTGCAGAACCTGGATGAGCTGACCGCCTGGGTGCTGGACCGCGCCAAGGGCAACCCCAACGAGATCGGCGCTGCGTCGGTGGAGTACCTGCAGGTGTTCGGCTATACCGCCTACGCCTACATGTGGGCGTTGATGGCCCGGGCTGCTCTGGGCAAGGAAGGGCAGGACGAGTTCTACGCCAGCAAGCTGGGCACCGCACGCTTCTACTTCGCCCGCCTGCTGCCGCGCATCCACTCGCTCACCGCCTCGGTCAAGGCCGGTAGCGAGTCGTTGTACCTGCTGGACGCCGCGCAGTTCTAAGCGCCTCCGGCAACACCCGCAAGCCCCGGCCCAGTGCCGGGGCTTTTCGTTTGGGCCCCTGGTGCGCGCGGCGCACCCTAAGCGGGACGTTGGTAGGGTGGATGGCGCTTCATCCATCCACCAGGGCGTGTTCGCATCGTTGTGGTGGATGAAAAGAGCGTCATCCACCCTACGGACTGCGCATGTCCGCTGGCGGGCAAGGCTGTCAGCAAATGTAAAGCGCATGACGCGGTAGGCGAAGCGGTAGCGGGCGGGGCTCTCTACTGTAGGCCCGAGAGGGGGCGCCGCCGCGTGCGCGAGAGCCCATGAGGCGCACCCCTGCCTGCAGCGATGCAAACTTTCAGAACGGTCACGTTGGGAAAACAAACATGGCGACGACAAAAAGAATTGCCCCGGCAGAGGGCGCCTACGACTACCCCTTGCTGATCAAGCGCCTGCTGCTGTCCGGGGTGCGCTACCAGCCGGACCAGGAGATCGTCTACGCCGACAAGCTGCGCTACAGCTATCGCACCCTAAACGAGCGCATCCAGCGCCTGGCCAACGCCCTGACCGCCGCCGGGGTCAGGGCTGGCGACACCGTGGCCCTGCTGGACTGGGACAGCCACCGCGCGCTGGAATGCTTCTTCGCCGTGCCGATGCTCGGCGCCGTGCTGCATACGGTGAATATCCGCCTGTCGCCGGAGCAGGTCGCCTACACCATGAACCACGCCGAGGACGATATCGTCCTGGTACATGACGACTTCCTGCCGCTGATGGAGCAGGTCAATGGCGAGCTGAAAACCGTCAGGGGTTACGTGCAGCTGACCGACAGCAGCGCCAAGCCGACCCGGCTGCCGCTGCTGGGCGAATACGAGACCCTGCTGGCCGGCGCCGCCAGCCACTTCGACTTCCCCGATTTCGACGAGCGCTCGGTGGCCACCCTGTTCTACACCACCGGCACCACCGGCAACCCCAAGGGCGTGTACTTCAGCCACCGCCAACTGGTGCTGCACACCATGAACGAGCTGGGCACCTTCGCCGGCTGGGACGGCCAGCCGCTGCTGCGCTCGGGTGACGTGTACATGCCGATCACCCCGATGTTCCACGTGCATGCCTGGGGCGTGCCCTACGTGGCCACGGCCATGGGGCTCAAGCAGGTGTATCCGGGCCGCTACGAGCCGAACAGCCTGGTGCGCCTGTTCCGCGAGGAGGGGGTGAGCTTCTCCCACTGCGTGCCGACCATCCTGCAGATGATGCTGGAGTGCGAGGAGGGCAGGCGCACCGATTTTACCGGCTGGAAGATGCTGCTCGGCGGCAGCGCCCTGACCCTCGGCCTGGCCCGCCAGGCCAGCGAGCGGGGCATGCGCGTGCACTGCGGCTACGGCATGTCCGAGACCTGCCCGCTGCTGACCCTGACCCACCTGCGCGCCGAAGACCTGGCCCTGCCGATGGACGAACAGATCCCCGAGCGGATCAAGACCGGCGTGCCGATTCCCCTGGTCGACCTGCGCATCGTCGACGCCAACGGCCAGGACGTGGCCCATGATGGAGTGGCCCTGGGCGAGATCGTGGTGCGCGCGCCCTGGCTGACCCAAGGCTACCTGCACGAGCCGCAGAAGGGCGCCGAGCTGTGGCAGGGCGGCTGGCTGCACACCGGCGACATGGCCTCGATCGACGCCCGCGGCGTGGTGGAGATCAAGGACCGCATCAAGGATGTGATCAAGACCGGCGGCGAATGGATCAGCTCGCTGGACCTGGAGAACCTGATCAGCCAGCACGCGGCGGTGGCCTCGGTGGCCGTGGTCGGCATCCCCGATGCGCAGTGGGGCGAGCGGCCGCTGGCCCTGGTGGTCTGCGCGCCGGGCGCGAGCCTCGACCAGGCGGCAATCGAAGTGCACCTGCAGCAGTTCGTCGATAGCGGGCAGATCAACAAATGGGCGATCCCGCGGCAGATCCGCTTCGTCGCCGATATCCCCAAGACCAGCGTCGGCAAGATCAACAAGAAGCTGATCCGCGAACAGGAACTGGCGGGGGCCTGAGCGGCGCCGGGCGCGCCTGGCTGGCGGCCGTGCAAGCGGCAGCAAGGCTGCTAGCCTGATGCTGGTAGGCAGCGTTCAGGGGCGCAGGGCGGCAGCCGCCATGGCGTCGCGCGCCGCGCAAGCCTGCACACCAGGGTGCCACCCATCACGGGTGGCATCGGTCGTTCAGTGCCGCATCCCCCAACGCACCGACGAGGTCTCGAACCATGGGCAAGAAGAAGGACAAGGACAAGGAGCAAACCTCTGCCACCGAACCGCTGCGTCGCAAGGACTACGAGCAAGAGCTCAAGGCCCTGCACGTGGAGCTGGTCAAGTTGCAGCAGTGGGTGGTCGCCAAGGGCCTGAAGGTCTGCATCGTCTTCGAGGGGCGCGACGGCGCCGGCAAGGGCGGCACCATCAAGGCCATCACCGAGCGGGTCAGCCCAAGGGTGTTTCGCGTGGTGGCCTTGCCGGCTCCGACCGAGCGGGAAAAGAGCCAGATGTATGCCCAGCGCTACCTGCAGCACCTGCCCGCCGCGGGCGAGGTGGTGATCTTCGATCGCAGCTGGTACAACCGCGCCGGCGTCGAGCGGGTGATGGGCTTCTGCAGCGAGGAGCAGGTGCACAAGTTCCTGACCGTGGTGCCCTTGTTCGAGAAGATGATGGTCGAGTCCGGCATCATCCTGATCAAGTACTGGCTGGAGGTGAGTGCCGAGGAGCAGCAGCGGCGCCTGGAGGCGCGCATCGACGATGGGCGCAAGATCTGGAAGCTGTCGCCCATGGATCTCAAGTCCTTCAGCCGCTGGGACGACTACACCCGCGCCCGCGACGAGATGTTCGCCGCCTCGGATACCTCCTGGGCCCCCTGGTACATGGCCCGCTCCGAGGACAAGCGACGGGTGCGGCTGAACATCATCAGCCATCTGCTCAAGCAGGTGCCCTACCAGGACATCACCCGCGAGCAGAAGATCGAACTGCCCAAGCGCGGCAAGATCGGCCGTTACAAGGGGGCGCATTACCCCTTCCGTATGGTCGAGGAGCGTTTCTGAGGCGGCGCTGCGGCGGTTGTCCATGCCGCGACGCAACAGGCGCGGCGGATGGGCGCCACGCCATGGCAAATGCCTAACGCCGGCCTATGCTTGCTGAACTCCGTCGCCAGCGCACGCGCCTGCGTGCAAGGGGATGCACCATGTTGCAGATACTGCTTCTTCTGCTGGCCCTCGGTGGCCTCGCCGGGCCGTCGCTACTGGCGGCCGAGGAGCCGGCGGCGGCTACGACCGCGGAGCAGGTGTTCGGCACCGAGGAGCTCGACCAGATGCTGGCCCCGCTGGCGCTCTATCCCGATGCCCTGCTGGCCCAGGTGCTGATGGCGGCCACCTATCCCGGCGATGTCGCCGATGCGGTGGCCTGGTCCAAGGCCAATCCGCAAGCCAGCGGCGACGATGCCGTGCGCCAGGTCGCCGAGCAACCCTGGGACCCCAGCGTGCAGTCGCTGGTCGCCTTCCCGGCGGTGCTGGTCACCCTGGGCCAGGACCCGGCCTGGGTGCAGCGCGTCGGCGATGCCTTCCTCGCCCAGCCCGATGCGGTGATGGACTCGGTGCAGCGCCTGCGCCGTCAGGCCAAGGAGGCGGGCAACCTGGAAAGCAACGAGCAGCAGCAGGTCAGCGTGCAGCCCGCGGCGAGCGGCTCGACCGCGCAACCGGTCAGCAACCAGCAGACCATCATCATCGAGTCGGCCGACCCGCAGGTGGTTTACGTGCCGAGCTACAACCCCAGCGTGGTCTACGGCACCTGGCCCTATCCCAGCTATCCGCCGGCGTACTACCCGCCACCGCCGGGCTACTACTTCGGTAGCGCGCTGGCCACCGGGCTGGCCTTCGCCGCCGGGGTGGCGATCATCGACTCGCTGTGGGGCGACTGCAACTGGGGGCACGGCGATATCGACATCGACGTGAACCGCTACAACAACATCAACCGCAACCGCCAGATCAACACTGGCGACAAGACCTGGCAACACAACGCGCTCAACCGCGACGGCGTGCCCTACCGCGACCGCGCCAGCCGCGAGCAGTACGGCCAGCGCCTGAGCGGCAGCGAGCAGCGCCAGGCGCTGCGCGGTCGCGACACGGAGCGC
>NZ_AVOF01000495.1:0-1794 GCF_000465935.2 Pseudomonas sp. EGD-AK9 | reverse complement strand
TGCCGCGCTCGCGGCCCTGGCCGCCGAGCATGGCCTGGTCGCCGACGGCGACTACCTCGATAACGCCCGCGCGCTGCTGGACGACTGGCAGCGGCGCGCCATCTGGTTTCCTTCCACCGAGGACTGACCCTCATGCTCGCCGTGCTCAATCGATGCCAGGATGCCCTGGACGCCACCCGCCGCCTGGATTTTCTCGGCCCGCTGCTGCTGCGCCTGTACCTGGTGCCGGTGTTCTGGATGGCCGGTACGCAGAAGCTCAAGGATATCGACGCCACCGCCGCCTGGTTCGGCAACCCGGACTGGGGCCTGGGTCTGCCGTTTCCCGAGCTGCTGGCCTGGGCCGCGGCGCTGAGCGAGGCCGGCGGGGCGATTCTGCTGCTGTTCGGCCTGGCGGTGCGCTGGGTGAGCATCCCGCTGATGGTGACCATGCTGGTGGCGATCTGCGCCGTGCACTGGCCCTATGGCTGGCAGGTCATCGCCGACCCCGCGGCGCCCTTCGCCAACGAGCGGGTGCTGGCGGCGGCGGAGAAACTGCAGCGGGCACGGGCGCTGCTGCGCGAGCACGGCAACTACCAATGGCTGACCGGCAGTGGCCAGTTCGTGGTGCTGAACAACGGCATCGAATTCGCCGCCACCTACCTGGCGATGCTGCTGGCGCTGTTCTTCGGCGGGGCGGGGCGCTGGCTGAGCCTGGATTACTGGCTGGCGCGGCGCTGGCGGCAGCAGCGCACGCGGATGGACGGCGGGGCCTAGCCCGGGTGCAATCCGGGGCGGCGATGGTTGGGCTTCGCTGCGCTCGGCGCCAACCTACTCCTGGCGTAGTTCGACCAGCCATTCCTTGGGCACGTCGCGCTTGAGCGCCAGCTGGCACTGCTGGCTGTCGGGGTCGAAGACGATCACCGCCTCGCCCTTGTCGAGGGCGCGGCGCACCCGTTGCACGCGGGTTTCCAGCGGGGTTTCGTCGCCGTTGTCGGTGCCCTCGCGGGTGACGAAGTCCTCGATCAGCGCGGTGAGGGTATCGGCTTGCAGCAGGTGAGCGGGAATCAGCACGGCAGGGAGGCTCCAGTCAAACGGCGCCCATGCTAGCGCGCGCGTCAGGCACTGTGCACCCGGAGAAAACGCTCCAGGGTGCTGTAGAGCAGGCCGCTGTCCAGCGGTTTGCCGAGAAAGTCGTCCATCCCGGCGTCCAGGCCGTGCTGGCGGTGTTCGTCGAGGATATGCGCGGTCAGCGCGACGATCGGCACCGCCGCCAACTGCTGGCTGCGCTCCAGGCGGCGGATCTGCCGGGTGGCCTCGAAGCCGTCCATCAGCGGCATCTCGCAGTCCATCAGGATCAGCTGGATGGCGCCGGGGTCGCGGCCGTATTCGGCGACCGCGGCCTGGCCGTCGGTGACCAGGCGCACGCTGTAGCCGCGTTTCTTCAGGAAACCCTGGACCACCAGCTGGTTCACCGGGTTGTCCTCGGCCACCAGGATGCAGGGGGCGTCGTGGTTGTCGCTGCGTATCTCTCTGAGCAACTGATGTACCTGTGCGCGGGGTTCTTCGTAGAGTTCGCCCAGCGCCTGGCGCAGGGCGTTGACCGCCATCGGCTGGGCCAGGTGCTGCAGGCGCAGGCCCTGGCTGGCCGGCAGCTGCTGGCAGGCTTCGGGCGGGCAGACCAGCAGCACGCGCTGCTGCGGCTGCAGCTTGGGCCGCAGCGAGTCGAGCCAGTGGTTGACGCTGCCCGGCCAGGGCGCCATCAGCACCAGCAGCGGCGGCGCGGCGAAATCCTCCAGGTAATCCAGCAGGCGTTCC
>NZ_AVOF01000494.1:0-1796 GCF_000465935.2 Pseudomonas sp. EGD-AK9 | reverse complement strand
ACGGCGCCCTGGCGGTGCCCGGCAGCCATGGCGTGGCCGCGCAGGTGAGCGCGCTGCTGCGCCAGGCTGGTCGCCCTGATCGGGACTATCGGCTGATCGAGGCGGCGCGCGGCGGCTTCGCCCGCATCGACGACCCGTTGCGCGAGTTTATCCTGCGCAGCGAGCGGGCCAGCGGTCTGCTGCTGGAGCCGGTCTACACCGGCAAGGCGTTAATGGCGTTGCGCCAGTATGTCGAGGGCGGTTACCTTGCCCGCGGCAGTCGCCTGATCTTCGTCCATACCGGCGGTCTGCAGGGGCGGCGCGCACTGATGGGCGCCGCCGCCGACTACACTGCGGTCTGACCAGCGGAGCCTGGAATCCCCCATGAGTGAACCTCTCCACCCCGAACAGCTGCGCAGCCTGACCCCGCTCAACGTGCTGTCCGACCAGCAGTGGCGCGAGTTGCGCAGCCAGTTGGTGCCGCAGCCCCTGCTGGCCGGCCAACTGCTGTTCCGCCAGGGCGATCAGGCGCGCATGACCTACTACCTGCTGGCGGGCGAGCTGCAGTTGCAGGGCGCCGACGGCCAGGTGCAGCGTCTGCGGGCCGGCAGCGAGGCCAGCTGCCATCCCTTGTCGCCCAGCCTGCCGCGGTTGCACGAGGCGCGCGCGCTGAGCGACGTCAGCGTGCTGGCCATCGACAGCGCCACCCTGGATCGTTTGCTGACCTGGCGCCTGGCCTACCAGGACCTGCTGCTGGCGCTGCAGCAGAGCGGCGCGGACGTCGAGTGGCTGGAGCGCCTGCTGGACAACCCGCTGTTCGCCAAGGTGCCGCCGGCCAACGTGCAGAACATGCTCGGCCGCCTGCAGCGCGTCCAGCTCCAGGCCGGCAGCCGCGTGCTGGAGGAGGGCGCGGCGGGCGATTGCTGCTTTTTCCTCGAAAGCGGCCGTGCCGAGGTGATCCGCGGCGCCGGTGGCGATAGTCAGGTGCTGGCCGAGCTGGAGGTGGGCGCCTGTTTCGGCGAGGAGGCGCTGCTGGCCGACCGGCCGCGCAACGCCACGGTGACCATGCTCGAGGACGGCAGCGTGCTGCGCCTGGATCGCCAGGAGTTCTTCGCCCTGCTCAAGGCACCGGTGGTGGCCGAGGTGTCCCTCGGCGAAGCGGCGCGCCTGCTGGCCCAGGGCGCGCAGTGGCTGGACGTGCGCCTGCTCGAGGAATACCAGCAGGCGCATGCGCCGCAGGCCCTGCACATGCCGCTGCAGCTGTTGCGCCTGAAGGCGCGTCTGCTGGACAAGGCGCGCACCTACCTGTGCTACTGCGACAGCGGCAAGCGCAGCGCCAGCGCGGTGTTCCTCCTCGCGCAGCTGGGTTACAGCGTCTACGCCCTGCGCAACGGCCTCGATGGCCTGCCGGCGGTGCAGCGCGACGCCCTGCTGTGCGAGAGCGGCGCCGGCTACCTGGCGCGTTCGGGCGGGCGCATCGAACGTAGCCGCTGAGCTGAAGGCGGGGCGGTTGCGGCGCGCATGCAATCCGCGGAGGGCCGCAACCTGTCCCGGATTGCAGCCGGGCTACGGCCTGTCGACCGCCTGGGGCTCGGCCTGGCCCGGCCACTGGTCGCCGACCAGAAAGATCCGCTGCACTTCCTGCCAGCTGCCGTCAGCGGCTTCTTCCAAACTTACCAGTAACTGCGCGCCGGCCTGTGCCGGCAGGGCATCCAGCCATTGCTGCAGGCGTTCGCCCGACCAGCGCTGCTCGGCGTCCACCCGCGCCGGGGCCAGCCAGGCCAGGCGCGGCAGCGGCTGCCAGACGCTCGGCGGCT
>NZ_AVOF01000493.1:0-1796 GCF_000465935.2 Pseudomonas sp. EGD-AK9 | reverse complement strand
CAGCGCCGCCGAACTGATGCAGACCGATGCCGAGGCGCTCGGCCGCTTCTGGGCCGATCCCTATGCCTTCACCCCGCCGGACGGCGAGCCGCTGCTGCGCTTCGAGGCGCGCATCCTCGCCGCCCTGCAGCGGCTGTACCAGGCGCATCGCGGCCGGCGCCTGCTGCTGATTACCCATGGCGGGGTGATGCGTCTGCTGCTGGCGCGCGCCCGCGGCCTGCCGCGCCACGAGCTGCTGCAGGTCAATGTCGGTTACGCCCAGCGCGTGCGCCTGCAGCTGGACGGGCAGGGCGCCCTGACGGAGCTGGCATGAGCCCGGCGCTGATCGCCCTGCAGTTTCTCACCCGCCTGCCGGTCCGCCTGCCGGGCATGCCCACGGCCGAGCAGCTCGGCCGTTCGCTGCTCTGGTATCCGACCGTGGGCCTGCTGCTCGGCCTGCTGCTGTGGGGGGCTCACTTGCTGCTGGGCGCGGCCCCGGCATTGCTGCAGGCGGCGATCATCCTGGCGCTGTGGGTGGGCTTGAGCGGCGGCCTGCACCTGGACGGCCTGGCCGACAGCGCCGACGCCTGGGTCGGCGGCTTCGGCGACCGCGAGCGGACCCTGGCGATCATGAAGGACCCGCGCAGCGGGCCGATGGCGGTGACGGTGCTGGTACTGCTGTTGCTGCTCAAGTTCGCCGCCCTGGTCAGCCTGTTGCAGGCCGGGCAGGGCCTGCTGCTGGTGCTGCTGCCCTGGCTGGCGCGCGGCCTGCTGCCGTTGCTGCTGTGGACCACGCCTTACGTGCGCGCCGGCGGCCTGGGCCAGGCGCTGGCCGAGCAGCTGCCGCGGCACCAGCTGCCCTGGCTGCTGGCCGGTCACGGCCTGGCCATCTGCCTGCTGTTCGGCTGGGCCGGCGGGCTGGCGCTGGTGGTCGCTGCGCTGGTGTTTTTCTGCTTGCGGCGTCTGATGTGCCAACGCCTGGGCGGCACCACCGGCGATACCGCCGGCGCCCTGGTGGAGCTGGCCGAGTGCGCCGTTGTCCTTGCGCTGGCCTTGCTGGTCTGAAGGCAGAACCCGCGGCATCACCTAGGCTTCAGGCATAACCACAAAGATTGCCTGCCTTTATGCCTCTTCTGCGCTGGATGCTCGTGCTGCTGTGCCTGCTGCCGCTCGGCGTGCGCGGCGAAACCCTGACCTGGGGCGTGCTGCCGCTGCCCGGGGTGTTCAACGTGCGCGACGGCGAGTTGGTCGACGGCGTGCTCTACGAGGCCATGCAACTGCTCGATGCGCAGCTGGCGGAGTTGCAGATCCGCTACGAGGTGCTGCCGTTCGCCCGCCTGGAGCAGCGCCTGCTGGCCGGCGAGCCGCTGTGCATCAGCGGCCAGTTGCAGAGCGCCGAGCGCGACCGCCTGGGACACTTCGTCGCTTTTCTGCAGTCGCCACCGATCCATGTGCTGGTACGGCGCCAGACCTATGCCCAGCTGGCTTTGGACGAGGGCCGGGTCAGCCTCGCCTGGCTGCTGGCCAACCCCTACCTGCGCGGCGCGCTGACCCGCGGCCGGGTCTACCCGCCGGCCATTCGCGAACCCCTGCAGCAAGCGCTGGACGCTCGCCGCCTGCTCGAACTGGCGGCCGGCACCGCCGGCGACAACCTGCTGCTGATGGTCAGCCACCGGCGCATCGACTACGCCTTCGAGTACCCCATGGTCTACACCGAGGTGGCGCGCAGCTTCAGCCTCGGCGACAGCCTGGTCAGCGTGCCCTTGCTGGAGGGCGATGCGCTGGTGCCGGTGGGTTTCTACTGCCCGCGCACGGCC
>NZ_AVOF01000492.1:0-1801 GCF_000465935.2 Pseudomonas sp. EGD-AK9 | reverse complement strand
CAGGAGCGGCCGTAGCGGCAGACCGGGATTGTCCGCGCGCACGACGGCCGGCTCGGCAGTCCAGGCCACCGGCGGCAGCGCCGGCGCCCGGCATAGTTCATGTACCCGCTGCAGTTCGGGCCAGTGGCGATAGTCGCGTGACAGGCGATTGGGCGTGCCCTGCAGTTGCAGCTGCGCCAGGTCATCGAGCAGGGTCTCGGGAAGGCGGAACTCAGACTCCTGCGCCGGGCCTATCCACAGCAGGCAGTCGCCGCATTCCGCCTCGTGAAAGCCGCTGCGATCCAGCCCCAGTAGGGCATCCAGCCGCTCTTCCGCCACACCGCGCAGCAGCCGTACCTGCCAGCCCAGCGCACTGGCGGCGATGGCAAAGGCCGCCAGCGCGTGGCCGAGGTCGTGCTGGCAGTAGCGGTAGGCGCGCTCGCCATACTTCCAGGCCTCGCGCCAGGGGATGCTGGCCAGGCCGAGCAACAAGCCACCGGCCGGCAATGCTGCGGCCAGCCGCTTGCCCAGCGCCTCCGACAGCTCGGCGCGCACTTCCAGGCCGTGCCTATCCGGCGCGTAATGCGCCAGCAAGCCGTGCTTATCGAGCGCGCCGGGCGGCAGCAGCAGATAGGCCTCGGTCGGGTGCAGGTTGCCGGACGAGGGGTTGACCCGCAGCGCCCAGCGGCTGCCGCCAGCCTCCTTCCAGGCGGAAATGGCCAGGCTGTCGTAGAGCAGTTGCGCGACGCTAGCGCGATCCAGCGGAGCGGGCGACGTTTGCGGCCCGGCGAATGCCGCGTCGTAAGCCGGGCCCTCTTCCAGCGGGCGGTGGTACAGCTCGATCATCCGGGCGCCCTCGTAGCGGCGAAACGGCGCCGGCTGGGTGGCCCAGTCCAGCTGCCCCGGCCCCGGCGCGAAACGCTCGGGGGCATGCTTGCTGAGTCGGTGATAGGCGAGCACGTCCATCATCGCTGCGCCTCCCACTGCGCGCGGCGGATGCGATAGAGCACATGCGGCTGCAGCGGATGGCCGTCCGGTACGCGCGGATGGCGGAAATCGCCGCTCTCGTCACGTTGCATGCCGATGGCGCGCATCACCGCCTGCGACGGCAGATTGGCCGGCACGGTAAAGCTCACCACCTGCTCCAGGCCGAGCCGCTCGACGGCCACCGCCAGCGCCGCGCGCGCCGCCTCGCGGGCATAGCCCTGACGCCAGTGAGCCCGTGCCAGACGCCAGCCGATCTCCACCGCCGGCACGAAAGGCGCATCGAAGCCGACCTGCGCCAGGCCGGTGACACCGATCAGTTCGCCCGTGTCGCGCCGCTCCAGCGCCCAGAAGCCATAGCCATGCGCGTCGAAATGCTCGCGGATGCGCTCCAGCAGCTGCGCGCTCTGCGCGGCGTCCAGCGGTGCGGGAAAGTGGCGCATCACCTCGGCATCGGCATTCAGCGCGGCGAAAACCGGCAGGTCGGCGTCGCGCCAGGCGCGCAGCAGCAGGCGCGGGCTGTGGGTCTCGATAGGCGGCATGGCGGCTCGCTTGAGTAGGGAGGAAGGCTGCGGCCATACTCGGTCGCTCGATTCGTTGATACCTATTCTATGCCGCTACCGCTGGTCTACCACGAGGACTACAGCCCGCCCTTCCCCGCCGGGCACCGTTTCCCCATGGAAAAATTCCGCCTGCTGCGCGATCACCTGATCGCCAGCGGCCTGACCACCGACGCCCAGCTGCAGCGCCCCGCGCTCTGCCCGGCGGACATCCTCGCCCTGGCCCACTGCCCGGACTATATCGCCCGCTACATGGCCGGCGAGCTGGCGCACGAGGA
>NZ_AVOF01000491.1:0-1807 GCF_000465935.2 Pseudomonas sp. EGD-AK9 | reverse complement strand
CCGCCGATGAACTTCATCCCGCTGCGCACGCAGGTGCGCGACGGCCAGTGCTTTGGGCTGCTCGACTCGGGTCAGGCGCGCTGCGAGCTGCCGCTGGGCGCGGCGGCGGAGCTGGAAGGGCGCGAGCTGATTCTCGGCGTGCGTCCCGAGCAGATCCAGCTGGCCGGCGCCGCTGCGGCGCTGCCGAGCCTGCGCGCCGAGGTCGAGGTGGTCGAGCCGACCGGCCCGGACACCCTGGTGTTCGTCAGCCTCAACCAGACCAAGGTGTGCTGCCGCCTGGCGCCGGACGCCGCGCCGCAGGCCGGCTCCAGCCTGGAGCTGCAGTTCGATCCGGCGCGCGTGCTGCTGTTCGACGCCGCCAGCGGCGAGCGCCTGCGCCCGGGAAAGCGCCAGGCCACTGAGGGCAAGGTGGCGCAGTTGAAGAGAGGGTGAGCCGCGCCGCGGTATCGACGCGCCTTCTCCCGTAGGGTGTCGCGGGGCCGCCCAGGTCTTGCGCATCAACGAACCCGTCGCTGCGGCGGTTAACCGCAGCATCCGTAAAAAATAAAAACAATCAGGAGCAACGATGAAGACCACACCGCAAGCTGCCTTTCACTCGCTCGGCCTGGGCGGCCCCGCGATACCCTGCCTGCTGGCCTTGGCGCTGGCCGCCCCTCAGGTGCAGGCGCTGGAGTTCACCGGCTATATGCGCAGCGGCGCCGGCGGTTCGGAGAACGGCGGCAGCCAGTCCTGCTTCCAGCTGCCCGGCGCGCCGTCCAAGTACCGCCTGGGCAACGAGTGCGAGCAGTACATCGAGCTGGACCTGCGCCAGGACCTGCTGACCCTGGACGACGGTTCGGTCTTCAGCATCGAGGGCATGGCCCAGCTGTACAACCAGTACGGCCACACCCCGGAGTTCACCGGCGACCATGGCTTCGCGCGGATGAACCAGATGTACGCCGAATGGAGCAAGGTGCCGGCGCTGAACGGCGGCTCGCTGTGGGCCGGACGCCGCTTCTACAAGCGTAACGACATTCATATCAGCGACTTCTATTACTGGAACCAGAGCGCCACCGGCGCCGGTATCGAGGACTTCGAGTACGGCGGCCTGAAGTACAGCTACGCCTTCTCGCGCAAGGACAGCTACTTCCAGGAGCCCTATATCAACCGCCATGACTTCAACGTCGCCGGTTTCAAGGTCAATCCGGGCGGCGAGCTGGAGCTGGGCGTCAGCTACATCGACAAGCCCGACAGCACCGGCGCCAACAGCGGCTGGGCGGTCACCGCGCAGCACAAGCAGAGCGACTTCCTCGGCGGCGTCAACACCTTCGCCCTGCAGTACGGCCGCGGCCCGGGCACCGGCCTGGGCTATACCGGCGACGTCACCCTGGATCGCGACAACAAGAGCTGGCGCCTGGTGGAATACTTCGACTGGCAGGCCACGCCGCGCCTCGGCGGCCAGGTGCAGTTCGTCTACCAGAAGGACACCCGGCCCGACGGCGACGATCAGGACTGGCTGTCGGTGGGCGGACGTACCAGCTACGCCTTCACCGAGCAGTTCAAGCTGGTCGGCGAACTGGGCCACGATCAGGTCGACGCCACAGACGGCACGCGCAAGCTGACCAAGTTCACCATCGCCCCGACCTGGTCGCCGGCCGGTCCCGGTTTCTGGGCGCGCCCGGAGTTTCGCCTGTACTACACCTACGCCAGCTGGAACCGCGCGGCGCAGCAGGCGGCCAGCCAGTTGGCGGCCGGCTCGGCGCTGTCCGACAGTGGCGCTTTCGACACTGCGCGTCACGGCTACAACTTCGGCGTGCAGGTGGAGCAC
>NZ_AVOF01000490.1:0-1808 GCF_000465935.2 Pseudomonas sp. EGD-AK9 | reverse complement strand
CGGCAGCAGGGTCACTTCCGGCATCTCTTCCAGCTCGGCGATGGCCTTGGCGGCCCATTCGGCGGCCGGCTTGCCGTCGAGGGTCTCGCGGGTGGAGAGCAGGCTGCCGCCGAACTCTTCCTGTTCGTCGGCGAGGATCACCCGCGCGCCGCTGCGCCCGGCGGCCAGAGCCGCAGCCAGACCGGCGGGGCCGGCGCCGACCACCAACACGTCGCAGTGCTGGTTCATGTAGTCGTAGATGTCCGGGTCGTTTTCCTTCGGCGCACGGCCCAGGCCTGCGGCCTTACGGATGTACTTCTCGTAGGTCAGCCAGAGGTTCTGCGGGTACATGAAGGTCTTGTAGTAGAAACCGGGCGGCATCATGCCGCCGCCGACCTTGCCGAGAATGCCCATCAGGTCGGTGTTGACGCTCGGCCAGCCGTTGGTGCTGGCGGCCGTCAGGCCCTGGTACAGCGCCTGCTGGGTGGCGCGCACGTTGGGGATCTGGGTGGCCTCGCTGGAGCCGATCTGCAGCACGGCATTGGGCTCTTCGGCACCGGCGGCGACTATGCCGCGCGGACGCGAGTACTTGAAGCTGCGACCGACCACGTCGACGCCGTTGGCCAGCAGGGCAGCGGCCAGGGTATCGCCGGCGTAACCCTGAAAGGTCTGACCGTTGAAGCTGAAAGTCAGGGGCTGGCTGCGGTCGATGCGGCCGCCCTGGGCAAGACGATTGACCTGGCTCATGCCGTTACTCCTTGGTCGACGGCCTTCTTCGCGGCGAGGGAGGCCTCAGTCACGCTGGGGCGTTCGCCGATCTTGTAGGTTTCGAGGATTTCGTAGCTCACCGTGTGACGGGTGACGTTGAAGTACTGGCGGCAGCCCGCCGCGTGGATCCACAACTCGTGGTGGATGCCGCGCGGGTTGTCGCGGAAGAACAGGTACTCGCCCCACTCCTCGTCGGTGCAGGCGTTCGGGTCCAGCGGGCGGGCGATGTGCGCCTGGCCGCCGGCGTGGAACTCTTCTTCGGAACGCAGTTCGCCACAGTGAGGGCAGAAGATGTGCAACATGCTCGGTACCTCCAGAAAACCATCGTCCCTCTCTCAGCGAGAGAGGGCGCCAAAATCAGTGCGCGACACCCGCCGCGCCGTGTTCGTCGATCAGCGCGCCGTTGTGGAAGCGCTCGATGGAGAACGCCTTGGCCAGCGGGTGCATCTCGCCCTTGGCCAGGCTGGCGGCGAACACGTGGCCCGAACCCGGGGTGGCCTTGAAGCCGCCGGTACCCCAGCCGCAGTTGAAGAACAGGTTCTTCACCGGGGTCTTGGCGATGATCGGGCAGGCGTCCGGGGTGGTGTCGACGATGCCGCCCCACTGGCGGTTCATGCGCACCCGCGACAGCACCGGGAACATCTCGACGATGGCCTGCAGGGTGTGTTCGATGGTCGGGTAGGAGCCGCGCTGGCCGTAGCCGTTGTAGCCGTCGATGCCGGCGCCGATGACCAGGTCGCCCTTGTCCGACTGGCTGATGTAGCCGTGCACGGCGTTGGACATGATCACGGTGTCGATGATCGGCTTGATCGGCTCGGAGACCAGCGCCTGCAGCGGGTGCGACTCCAGCGGCAGGCGGAAACCGGCAAGCTTGGCCATATGCCCGGAGTTACCGGCGGTGACCACGCCGACGCGCTTGGCGCCGATGAAGCCCTTGCTGGTTTCCACGCCGATCACCGCGCCGTTTTCCTTGCGGAAACCGATCACCTCGGTCTGCTGGATCAGGTCGACGCCCAGGGCGTCGGCGGCGCGGGCGAAGCCCCAGGCCACCGCGTCGTGAC
>NZ_AVOF01000489.1:0-1809 GCF_000465935.2 Pseudomonas sp. EGD-AK9 | reverse complement strand
CGAGGTAGGGCGCGCGACAGGGCACGCCGCGGCGTTGCAGCCAGGCGCCGGCGAGCAACAGGCAGACGTCGCCGCCGGCCTCCTGCAGCTGCAGGCAGGCGTCTTCCACGCCCGGTCGGGCATAGAGCCGTACGGCGAAATTCCACAGATCCTGCACGCGGCCTCCAGGGCGATTTGATAGACTCCGCCGCCATTATGATCCGACTCCAGAACCTCACTCTACAGCGTGGTCCGCAGCGCCTGCTCGAAGGCGCCGAGCTGACCCTGCACGCCGGCCAGAAGGTCGGCCTGATCGGTGCCAACGGCGCCGGCAAGTCCAGCCTGTTCGCCCTGCTGCGCGGCGAACTCGGCCCCGACGCCGGCGACTGCCGGCTGCCGCCTGACTGGCGCATCGCCCATATGCGCCAGGAGGTGGACAACCTCGAGCGCCTGGCGGTGGACTACGTGCTCGACGGCGACCTGCACCTGCGCGCGATCCAGGCCGAGCTGGCCCGGGCCGAGGCGGCCCACGACGGCGCCGCCATCGCCCGTCTGCACAGCGAACTGGACAACGCCCAGGGCTACACGGCCGACGCCCGCGCGCGCAAGCTGCTGGCCGGCCTCGGTTTCACCAGCGAGCAGATGGACAGGCGCGTCGGCGACTTCTCCGGCGGCTGGCGCATGCGCCTGAACCTGGCCCAGGCGCTGATGTGCCCGTCCGAGCTGCTGCTGCTCGACGAGCCGACCAACCACCTGGATCTCGATGCCATCCTCTGGCTGGAAGAGTGGCTCAAGGGCTATCCCGGCACCCTGCTGCTGATCTCCCACGACCGCGACTTCCTCGATGCCGTGGTCGACCATGTGGCGCACCTGGAGCAGCAGAAGCTGACCCTCTACCGCGGCGGCTACTCGGCCTTCGAGCGCACCCGCGCCGAGCGCCTGGCGCAGCAGCAGCAGGCCTACGAGAAGCAGCAGGCGCAGCGCGCGCACATGGAAAAGTACATCGCCCGCTTCAAGGCCCAGGCGACCAAGGCGCGCCAGGCGCAGAGCCGGATCAAGGCCCTGGAACGCCTGGAGGAGCTGGCCCCGGCGCATGTCGACTCGCCCTTCGACTTCGTCTTCCGTGAAGCGGACAAGGTCTCCAGTCCGCTGCTCAACCTGTCCGAGGCGCGCCTCGGCTACGGCGACAAGGTGGTGCTGGACAAGGTCAAGCTGAGCCTGGCGCCCGGCGCGCGCATCGGCCTGCTGGGGCCCAACGGCGCCGGCAAGTCGACCCTGATCAAGACCCTGGCCGGCGACCTCGCCGCGCTCGGCGGCGAGCTGGCCCGCGGCGAGAACCTGGCCATCGGCTACTTCGCCCAGCACCAGCTCGATGCGCTGGACCCCAAGGCCAGCCCGCTGCTGCACGTGCAGCGCCTGGCGCCGAGCGAGCGCGAGCAGACCCTGCGCGACTTCCTCGGCGGCTTCGATTTCCGCGGCGAGCGCTGCGACGAGCCGGTGCTGAACTTCTCCGGCGGCGAGAAGGCGCGCCTGGCCCTGGCCCTGATCGCCTGGCAGAAGCCCAACCTGCTGCTGCTCGACGAACCGACCAACCACCTCGACCTGGAAATGCGCCTGGCCCTGACCATGGCGTTGCAGGAGTTCGCCGGCGCCGTGCTGGTGGTGTCGCACGACCGCCACCTGCTGAAAAGCACCACCGACGAATTCCTCCTGGTGGCCGACGGCCGCATCCAGCCGTTCGAGGGCGATCTCGACGACTACGCGCGCTGGCTGATCGACTTCCGCGCCCGCCAGCAGCCGCCGAGCGCGGCGACCCCGGCGGCGGACAAG
>NZ_AVOF01000488.1:0-1824 GCF_000465935.2 Pseudomonas sp. EGD-AK9 | reverse complement strand
TCGACGGCCATGGGCAAACTCCTCGGCAAATGAATGCAGCAGCTTAGCCGCCCCGCTCGTCCCGACATTGGCTGCGCTGCCCGCCTCTGCGGCAAGCCAGTCAATCCGCCTGCCGCGCCGGTTTGCGCCATGGCCTCTGCTGCCCCTAAGATGGCGGCGCCTCACGGATAACAAGAAAACCTAAAAATGCGTGATCTGACCGACGATGTGGCGCTGATGCGCCCGGTAATCGATGCCTTGCGTGCCAGCGGAACCGACCCCGACCGGGTGTTGGCGCGCGTCGGCCTGCCGCCCGGCGGCCTGCCCGCCGGACGCTTCCCGCACAGCGCCCAGGCGCTGTTCTGGAAAGCCGCCAGCGAAGAGTGCGGGCAGGAGCATGTCGGCCTGTTCCTGGCCCAGCACCTGCCGGCCTTCCACGGCCTGCTGCTGGAATACCTGTTCCTCTCCAGCGACACCTTCGGCAGCGGCCTGCGCCACGCCCTGCGCTACGTGCGCCTGCTCTCCGACACGCTCAACGCCGGCCTGCAGGTGCAGGGCGAACGCGCCGTGCTCAGCCTGGGCCTGGCGCCCGATACGCCGCGGCACTTTCCGGAGATGCTCGCCGGCGCGGTGATCCGCCTGTTCGACGCCCTGACCGAAGGCGCATTCGTCTCCCGCGAGGTGCGCCTGATGCATGCCGCAGGTGCACCGGCGGCGCGCTACCAGCAGGTCTACGGCTGCCCCGCACGGCTCGGCGCCGAGGACTACGCCCTGGTGTTCGACGCCGCGGTGCTGGACAAGGCCTCGCGCCATGCCGCGCCCGAACTGCTGCGCATGCACGAGTCGCTGGCGCGCCGGCAACTGGCCGAGGTGGAGCGCCTGGACCTGGTGCGCCAGGTGCGCGAGCTGATCGGCGAGCTGCTGGTCGATGGCGGCGCCACCCTGGAGCAGGTGGCAGCGCGGCTGAACATGCCGGCGCGGCGCCTGCGCGAGCGCCTGGCCATGGCCGGGGTGCGCTTCAACGACCTGATCACCGACTACCGCTGCCGCCTGGCCAAGGAGCTGCTGCTGAAGACCGACGAGCGCATCGAAGTGATAGTCGAGCGCACCGGCTTCTCCGAACCGAGCACCTTCTACCGCGCGTTCAAGCGCTGGGTCGGCGAGACGCCGGTGGAGTTTCGCAAGCGCGGCAAGGCGTGAGGCGACGTTTCGCTCTGGTGGGCTGAAGCGGAGCCTGCAACCGCTCTCTGCCGTAGGACGGGCCGGGCGGCGCTCCGCTTCAGCCCACCAATTCCACTCAGGCGCCCAGCAGACTCTGCCCGCACACCCGCAGCACCTGCGCGGTGACCGCGCCGGAGCCGGGCTGGGCGAACCAGGCCACGGCTTCGGCGACGTCCTGCGGAAGGCCGCCCTGGCTCATCGAGTTCATCCGCCGTCCGGCCTCACGGATGCCCAGCGGGATGGCGGCGGTCATCTGCGTCTCGATAAAGCCCGGCGCCACCGCGTTGATGCTGATGCCGCGCTTGGCCAGCGCCGGCGCCCAGGCCTGGGCCAGGCCGATCACCCCGGCCTTGCTCGTCGCATAGTTGGTCTGGCCGAGATTGCCGGCGATGCCGCTGATCGAGGCGATCAGCACCACGCGGCCGTTGTCGTGCAGCTTGCCGGCGTCCAGCAGGGCCTGGGTCAGCACTTGCGGGGCCTGGAGGTTGACCGCGATCACCGAGTTCCAGAAGGCATCGCTCATCTTCGCCAGGGTCTTGTCGCGGGTGATGCCGGCGTTGTGCACGACAATGTCGACGCCGTCGGGCAGCGCCTCGACCAGGCGCTGCGGCGCCTCCTCGGTGC
>NZ_AVOF01000487.1:0-1826 GCF_000465935.2 Pseudomonas sp. EGD-AK9 | reverse complement strand
CGGTTGCTGTTGTCCACCAGCGCCTGATACACCGCCGGCGGCAGGGTGCTGCGGTAGCGCTGCTGGGCGGCGTCGAGGGCCTGGTTGAAGTGCTCGCGTTGTTGCGGCCAGCCGGCCGCCTGGTACAGGCGCAGGTGGTCGTCGGCCAGGCTCGGCAGGGCCAGGCCGAACAGCAACAGGGCAAACAGAAGGCGCATCGAGAACTCCTTGGCAAACGGGCCTGGCCGTCCGCTGGGGGCAGCGGGCGGCTATTTTCGGCGGCCGGCCGGGGCTTGTCGAGCGGACTGACTGGCGCTGATACAATCGCCGCCATGACCGAATCCAGCCAGCACCACCTCTTCGCCAGCCTTATCGACGACCTCGCCAGCCAGGGCTGGTCGCAACGGGCGCTTTTCGCCCCCGAGCTTCTGACCCGCGAACTGGCCGCCGAGTGCCGCAGACGTGCACAAAGCGGCGAACTCAGTGCCGCCGGCGTCGGCCGCGGCAGCGCCCAGCAGGTGCAGGAGGGGATTCGTGGGGATCGCATCCAATGGCTGGAGTCTGGCCAGAGCCATGCCTGCGACCAGTATCTGCAGCTGATGGACGGCTTGCGCCGGGCGCTGAATCAGGCGCTGTATCTGGGCCTCGAGGACTACGAGAGCCACTTCGCGTTCTATGCGCCGGGCGCCTACTACCAGAAGCACCTGGACCGCTTTCGCGACGACGACCGCCGCAGCGTGTCGGCGGTGTTCTACCTCAACGAGGATTGGCAGGCCGAGCAGGGCGGCGCGTTGCGCCTGTACCTGGCCGACGGCCGCGAGCATGACGTGCTGCCGCAGGCCGGCACCCTGGCGCTGTTTCTCTCCGCCGAGATGCCCCACGAGGTGCTGCCGGCCACTCGCGAGCGGCTGTCGCTGACCGGCTGGTTCAGGCGCCGCGGTAGTGACCCGATCTGAGGATTTGCTCCGCTCAGTGGCCCCAGACCTTGATGGTGCCATTGATGTCGCGGATATCGCGCAGGGCGACGTTGCCGATGCTGGTGTCGCCGATATACAGGTCGCTGGCCACGCGGGCGCGGATCACCAGCTTGCCCAGCGGGCCGAGCTGCTGGTTGATCGCGGTGAGGTTGGGCAGCTTGAGTTGCAGCTGGCTCTGGCCGTTGCCGCCCTTGACCACGTCCACCTCCAGGGTCGGCACCTCGATGCCGAGGATCGGCACGCTGGCGCCCAGCTGGGCCGGGCCCAGGGCATAGCCGTCGCAATCGCTGGGTTTGAGGCAGCCGTTGTCGATCTTGACGTTGCGCAGCGACAGGCTGCCGCCGTCGTCCTGCCAGCGCACCTCGTCGATGCGCGCCATCAGGTCGAGGCGGATGCTGATGCCGGCCTGGCCGCTGATCTGGCTCAGGCTGGCGTCTTCGAGGGCGAGCAGGGCGGCCTGCGCGGACGGGGCGAGCAGCGCCAGGCTGCACAGCAGTGGCAGGGCGAGCGGACGGAGCGGCTGGGACATGAGCGGTAACCTCCCTGGTTGGCCGCGCCAGTCTGCTGGGGCGCTGCCCGCTTGGCCATGGGGCAATGCCGCTTCCCGCCGAAGGATAGGCCGCCAGGCCCGGAAAATCGCGGCGTGCGGGCGCATTTCCGCGTGCCGGAGCGAGGGCTGACGGCGCTGTTACCGGCGGTTACTCTGGTGGCGGCAATGGAGAGAGTCGATGCAGAAGATATTGGTCAGTCGCTGCCTGCTCGGCCATCGGGTGCGTTACGACGGCGGCGCCCATGGTCCCTTCGATCAGCTGCAACGTTGGTTGGACGAGGGGCGGGTGGTGGCGCTGTGCCCGGAGGTGGCCGGCGGCC
>NZ_AVOF01000486.1:0-1827 GCF_000465935.2 Pseudomonas sp. EGD-AK9 | reverse complement strand
AGCCGGCCAGGCGGCCGGTCAGGCGCGCGCCGAGCAGCACGCCGATGGCCGGCATCGCCGCCATCACGCCGATGGCGAAGGGCCCGTAGCCCCAGGCCTCGAGACGCAGGGACACCAGCGGCAGGGTCACCCCCAGCGCCAGGCCGACTATCACCACCGCCGCACTGACGGCGAAATAGGTCATCCAGTTCATCGTTCCACTCCAGTCCATGGCGCGCGCGGCGCCGGTCGCAGTGCCCGGCGCGCAAATGCAAGGCGGCCGGGTTCCAGGGGAACCCGGCCGCAGGTGTGGCTCGCAGGGAGCCGGCCCCTCAGTTCGGGGGCTGACCTAAAGGGAGAACAGAAACGCTCTCCCCACAAACAGATTTTCGGCCAAATCCAGCGCCGAAAAAGATCTTCTGGGCTAAGGCCAGACAAGGCGCCCCGGAGCTTTTAAGCGCAGCGTACTGCAGTACGTGAGCATTAAAAGCGAGGACGCAACGCCGTATGGCCGACGACCAGGAGATCGTCCCGCTATCGTTAGAGTTTGATCCAGGTGGCCTTCAGCTCGGTGTACTTGTCGAAGGCGTGCAGCGACTTGTCGCGGCCGTTGCCGGACTGCTTGAAGCCGCCGAACGGCGCGGTCATGTCGCCGCCGTCGTACTGGTTGATCCACACGCTGCCGGCGCGCAGGGCCTTGCCCACCAGGTGGGCGCGCGACAGGTTGCTGGTCCACACCGCCGCGGCCAGGCCGTAGACGGTGTCGTTGGCGATGGCCACCGCTTCCTCCTCGCTGTCGAAGCCGATCACCGACAGCACCGGGCCGAAGATTTCCTCCTTGGCGATGCGCATGGCGTTGCTCACGCCGTCGAAGATGGTCGGCTCGACGTAGGTGCCGCCGGTTTCCTCCATGACTCGCTTGCCGCCGGCCACCAGCTTGGCGCCGTCGTCGTGGCCGGCCTGGATGTAGCCCAGCACGTTGTTCAGCTGGGTGGTGTCGACCAGGGCGCCGACGTTGGTCGCCGGGTCCAGCGGGTTGCCCGGCTTCCAGGCCTTGATCGCCTCGACCACCATGGGCACGAACCTGTCCTTGATCGAGTTTTCCACCAGCAGGCGCGAGCCGGCGGTGCACACCTCGCCCTGGTTGAAGGCGATGGCGCTGGCGGCGGCCTCGGCGGCGGCCTGCAGGTCCGGGGCGTCGGCGAAGACGATGTTCGGGCTCTTGCCGCCGGCCTCCAGCCAGACGCGCTTCATGTTCGACTCGCCGGCGTAGATCATCAGCTGCTTGGCGATCTTGGTCGAACCGGTGAATACCAGGGTGTCGACGTCCATATGCAGGGCGAGCGCTTTACCGACCGTGTGGCCGAAGCCCGGCAGCACGTTGAACACCCCGGCCGGGATGCCGGCCTCGATGGCCAGCTGGGCGATGCGGATGGCGGTCAGCGGCGATTTCTCCGACGGCTTGAGCACCACCGAGTTGCCGGTGGACAGCGCCGGGCCGAGCTTCCAGCAGGTCATCAGCAGGGGGAAGTTCCACGGCACGATGGCGGCGACCACGCCGACCGGCTCGCGGGTCACCAGGCCCAGCTGGTCGTGGCTGGTGGCGGCCACTTCGTCGTAGATCTTGTCGATCGCCTCGCCGCTCCAGCGCAGGGCGTTGGCGGCGCTGGCGACGTCGATGCTCAGCGAGTCGCTGATCGGCTTGCCCATGTCCAGGGTTTCCAGCAGGGCCAGCTCCTCGCCGTGCTGCTCGATCAGCTCGGCGAAACGGATCATCACCTGCTTGCGCTTGGCCGGCGCCAGGCGCGACCAGGCGCCGGAGTCGAAGGCGGCGCGGGCGTCACGCAC
>NZ_AVOF01000485.1:0-18756 GCF_000465935.2 Pseudomonas sp. EGD-AK9 | reverse complement strand
GGCCTGGCGCTGGGCGGCGACGCCGAGTTCGCCCTGCAACTGGGCGCGGACGGCCTGCAGCTGGCGGAGCTGGGCCACAAGGCGCCGGGGCCGGTGCGGGTCGACTTCGTCGAGGGCGCCATGGCCCATCGCCGTCAGTTCGGCGGTGGCAGCGGGCAGATGATCGCCAAGGCGGTCGGCGTGCAGCCGGGCATCCGTCCGCGGGTGCTGGACGCCACTGCCGGGCTGGGGCGCGATGCCTTCGTCCTGGCCAGCCTGGGCTGCAGCATGACCCTGATCGAGCGTCAGCCGTTGATCGCCGCCCTGCTCGAGGACGGCCTGGCGCGTGCCGAGTTGAGCCTGGAGGTGGCGCCGATTGCCGCGCGCATGCGCCTGCTGACGGGCAATGCCATCGAGCTGATGCGCCAGTGGCAGGGCGAGCCGCCGCAGGTGATCTACCTCGATCCGATGTTTCCCCATCGCGACAAGAGCGCACTGGTGAAGAAGGAAATGCGCCTGTTCCGCCCGCTGGTGGGCGACGACCTGGATGCCCCGGCACTGCTGGAGGCGGCCCTGGCGCTGGCCAGCCACCGGGTGGTGGTCAAGCGCCCGCGCAAGGCGCCGGCCATCGACGGGGCGAAGCCCGGCTACGTGCTGGAGGGCAAGTCCAGCCGCTACGACATCTACCCGAAGAAGAAGCTGGAAGGGGCATAGGGCGCATCCGGTTGCTGGCGGCGCACCCCAGGAACCCGGGCTTCAGCGCCGATAGGCGCGCAGGAACAGTTCCACCGCCTCGCGCACGTGCCGCTCGGCAGCCTCGCCCTCGAGCGGGGCGCAGCAACCGATCAGCAGGCGAAAATGCGCGCCGCCCTTGACCAGGCTGAAGAACTGGTCGGCCGCGCCCAGCGGGTCGGCGATCTGCAGCAGGCCGCTGGCGTTGGCCCTGCGCAGCAGCGCCGCCATCTCCTGCAGCACGCGCTGCGGCCCGGCCTGGTAGAACATCAGCGCCAACTTGGGATCCTGACTGGCCAGGCTGACCATCATGCGGTGCAGCTCCACCGATTCGCGGCTGCTGACCAGCGCATGGAAGCCGCGGCCGATGCTCAGCAACACCGTCTCGATCGGCACGCCCGCCGGCAGCTCGAACAGCAGTTCGGGCAGCTGCTCCTCGCACTTGGCCTTCACCGCGGCGGAGAACAGCCTCTCCTTGTCGGTGAAGTGGCTGTACACCGTGAGCTTGGACACCCCGGCTTCCGCGGCGATGGCGTCCATGCTGCTGCCATCGTAGCCGTGGCGCAGGAACAGGGTTTTGGCCGCTTCGAGAATGGCCTGGCGTTTGGCGGGGTCCTTTGGGCGACCGGGACCGGCGGGCGGTAACAACTTGTTAGGCATCGGCGGATTTTAATACTGGACTGGCGAGTTTGCTATTTTTACTATACCCGCCAGTACAAATATTCAAAACCTTCGTCGTCACAGGTCATTCGCCATGTTCCGCCATGCCATGCCTCTTGTAGCGTCCCTCACCCTTGCCCTGCTGCTGTCCGCCTGCGGCAACGGCGAGCAGGTCGAGCAACCCATTCGTCCGGCCATGGTGGTGCAGCCGCAACCGGCCGGCGCCCTGGTCGACAGCTACCCCGGCGAGGTGCGCGCGCGTTTCGAGCCGGACTTGGCGTTTCGCATCGGTGGTAAGGTGGCCAAGCGCCTGGTGGACGTCGGCGCGCGGGTGAAGAAGGACCAGCCGCTGGCCGAGCTCGACCCGCAGGACGTGCGCCTGCAGCTGGAGGCCATCCGCGCCCAGGTGGCCGCCGCCGAGGCCAACCTGCAGACCGTGCGCGCCGAGCGCGATCGCTACAAGACCCTGCTGGCGCGCAACCTGGTCAGCCGCTCGCAGTACGACAACACCGAGAACCTCTACCGCGCCGGCGAAGCGCGCCTCAAGCAGATCAAGGCCGAGTACGACGTGGCCCGCAACCAGGCCGGCTACGCCGTGCTGCGCGCCTCCCAGGACGGGGTGATCGCCCGTCGCGCGGTGGAAGTGGGGCAGGTGGTGGCCGCCGGGCAGACCGTGTTCACCCTGGCCGCCGACGGCGAGCGCGAGGTGCTGATCAGCCTGCCGGAGCAGGGCTTCGAGCGCTTCCGGATCGGCCAGGCGGTCGAGGTGGAGCTGTGGTCGCAGCCGGATCAGCGTTTCCCCGGGCGCATCCGCGAGATGGCGCCGGCCGCCGATCCGCAGTCGCGTACCTTTGCCGCGCGCGTCGCCTTCACCGAGGGCAAGGTGCCGGCCGAACTGGGGCAGAGCGCGCGGGTGTTTATCGCCAGCAACGGCGAGGTGCCGCTGGCGGTGCCGCTGTCGGCGCTCAGCGCCGAGCAGGGTCAGCCCTTCGTCTGGGTGGTCGAGCCCAAGGAACACAAGGTGCAGCGCCGCCTGGTGCGCGTCGGAGCTTACGGCGACGACCGCGTGCCGGTGCTCGAAGGCCTGGCGGCGAGCGACTGGGTGGTGGCCGCCGGCGTGCAGGTGCTGCGCGAGGGCCAGCAGGTGCGCCCGGTCGACCGCGACAACCGCAACGTCGAACTGGCCGCCAAGGAGTAAGCCCGGATGAGCTTCAACCTGTCCGCCTGGGCGCTGCGCCACCGCCAGATCGTCCTCTACATCATGTTGCTGCTGGCCGTGGTCGGCGCGCTGTCCTACACCAAGCTGGGGCAGAGCGAGGACCCGCCCTTCACCTTCAAGGCCATGGTGATCCGCACCAACTGGCCGGGCGCCAGCGCCGAAGAGGTGTCGCGCCAGGTCACCGAGCGCATCGAGAAGAAGCTGATGGAGACCGGCGAGTACGACCGCATCACCAGCTTCTCGCGCCCCGGCGAGTCGCAGGTGACCTTCATGGCGCGCGATTCCATGCGCAGCTCGGAAATCCCCGAGCTGTGGTACCAGGTGCGCAAGAAGGTCGGCGACATCCGCCACACCCTGCCAGCCGGCATCCAGGGGCCGTTCTTCAACGACGAGTTCGGCACCACCTTCGGCAACATCTACGCGCTGACCGGCAACGGCTTCGACTACGCGGTGCTCAAGGACTACGCCGACCGCGTCCAGCTGCAGCTGCAGCGGGTCAAGGACGTCGGCAAGGTGGAGCTGGTCGGCCTGCAGGACGAGAAGATCTGGATCGAGCTGTCCAACACCAAGCTGGCCACCCTCGGCCTGCCGCTGGCCGCGGTGCAGCAGGCGCTGGAGGCGCAGAACGCGGTGGCCGCCGCCGGCTTCTTCGAGACCGTCAGCGACCGCATCCAGCTGCGCGTGACCGGGCGTTTCGAGTCGGTGGAGGAAATCCGCGACTTCCCCATCCGCGTCGGCGACCGCACCTTCCGCATCGGCGACGTGGCCGAGGTCAAGCGCGGCTTCAACGATCCGCCCGCGCCGCGCATGCGCTTCATGGGCGAGGACGCCATCGGCCTGGCGGTATCGATGAAGGCCGGCGGCGACATCCTGGTGCTGGGCAAGGCCTTGGAGGGCGAGTTCGCCCGCCTGCAGCAGACCCTGCCGCTGGGCATGGAGCTGCGCAAGGTGTCGGATCAGCCGGCGGCGGTGAAGACCGGGGTCGGCGAGTTCGTCCGCGTGCTGGTCGAGGCGTTGGTGATCGTGCTGCTGGTCAGCTTCTTCTCCCTCGGCCTGCGCACCGGCCTGGTGGTGGCGCTGGTGATCCCCCTGGTGCTGGCGATGACCTTCGCCAGCATGTACTACCTGGGGATCGGCCTGCACAAGATTTCCCTCGGCGCCCTGGTGCTTGGCCTCGGCCTGCTGGTGGACGACGCGATCATCGCGGTGGAGATGATGGCGATCAAGATGGAGCAGGGCTACGACCGCTTCAAGGCGGCCAGCTACGCCTGGACCAGCACCGCCTTCCCCATGCTCACCGGCACCCTGATCACCGCCGCCGGCTTCCTGCCGATCGCCACCGCGCAGTCCGGCACCGGCGAGTACACCCGCTCGATCTTCCAGGTGGTGGTGATCGCCCTGGTCGCCTCGTGGATCGCCGCGGTGATGTTCGTGCCCTACCTGGGCGACAAGCTGCTGCCCGACCTGGCCAAGCTGCACGCGGCCAAGCACGGCGGCAGCGACTCCGGCCACGATCCCTACGCGACGCCTTTCTACCGGCGCGTGCGGGCCTCGGTGGAGTGGTGCGTGCGCCGGCGCAGGACGGTGATCCTGCTGACCATAGGCCTGTTCGTCGCCGCCGTGCTGCTGTTTCGTCTCGTGCCCCAGCAGTTCTTCCCGGCCTCCGGGCGCCTGGAGCTGATGGTCGACATCAAGCTGGAGGAGGGCGCCTCGCTCGCCGCCACCGAGGCCCAGGTCAAGCGTCTGGAGGCGCTGCTCAAGACGCAGCCTGGGATCGATAACTACGTGGCCTACGTCGGCACCGGCTCGCCGCGCTTCTACCTGCCGCTGGACCAGCAACTGCCGGCGGCCAGCTTCGCCCAGTTCGTGGTGCTGGCGGGCAGCATCGAGGAGCGCGAGCGCCTGCGCAGCTGGCTGATCCAGACCATGAACGACGAATTCCCCGGCTTGCGCAGCCGCGTCAGTCGCCTGGAGAACGGCCCGCCGGTGGGTTACCCGGTGCAGTTCCGGGTCAGCGGCGAGCATATCGACGAGGTGCGTGCACTGGCGCGCCAGGTGGCGGCCAAGGTGCGCGAGAACCCCCATGTGGTCAACGTGCACCTGGATTGGGAGGAGCCGAGCAAGGTCATCTACCTCAACGTCGACCAGGAGCGCGCACGCGCCCTGGGGGTCAACACCGCCGAGCTGTCGCGCTTCCTGCAGAGCGCACTTTCAGGCACCAGCGTCAGCCAGTACCGCGAAGGCAACGAGCTGATCGAGATTCTCCTGCGCGGCACCGTGCAGGAGCGCCAGTCGCTGAGCCTGCTGCCGAGCCTGGCGGTGCCCACCGACAGCGGCCGTAGCGTGGCCCTGTCGCAGGTGGCGACCCTGGAATACGGCTTCGAGGAAGGCATCATCTGGCACCGCAATCGACTGCCCAACGTCACCGTACGCGCCGACGTGTACGGCAAGGAGCAGCCGGCCAGCCTGGTGGCGCAGATCCTGCCGACCCTGGAGCCGATCCGCGCCGAGCTGCCGGACGGCTACCTGCTGGACGTGGGCGGCACGGTGGAGGATTCGGCGCGCGGGCAGAAATCGGTGAACGCCGGGGTGCCGCTGTTCATCGTGGTGGTGCTGACCCTGCTGATGCTGCAGCTGAAAAGCTTCTCGCGCTCGGCCATGGTGTTTCTCACCGCGCCGCTGGGGCTGATCGGGGTGACCCTGTTCCTGCTGATCTTCCGCCAGCCGTTCGGCTTCGTCGCCATGCTCGGCACCATCGCCCTGGCCGGCATGATCATGCGCAACTCGGTGATCCTGGTCGACCAGATCGAGCAGGATATCGCCGCCGGCCTGGACCGCTGGCACGCCATCATCGAGGCCACGGTGCGGCGTTTCAGGCCCATAGTGCTGACCGCGCTGGCCTCGGTGCTGGCGATGATCCCGCTGTCGCGCAGTGTGTTCTTCGGGCCGATGGCGGTGGCCATCATGGGCGGCCTGGTGGTGGCCACGGCGCTCACCCTGCTGTTTTTGCCGGCGCTCTACGCCGCCTGGTTCCGGGTCAAGGAGGAGGAGGCGCGCTGAAGTTCCAGGGTGGGCGGCGCTTTCGCGGCGCCCCTCGTCGCGGCCACGACTGCATGGATGCAGGAGGTAGCGCCGCGCCCGTTCTCGAAAACGCTCCCGGCGTTTTTCCTACCTCCCCCATCCATGGGGTCGCCTACGGGCTGCGGCATTCACCACATCCCTGCGGATTGCGAGGCAGGATGCCCGAGCCGAAAGCCCCTCCCACGACCTTCTTGAGCCAGTGAACAGCAGCAATAAAAAACGGGAGCCACTGGCTCCCGTTCTTCATCTGGCCAATAGGGTTTATTCGTCCATCTGCGACTGCAGGTAGTTCTGCAGGCCGACCGCCTCGATCAGCCCCAGCTGGGTTTCCAGCCAGTCGATATGGTCCTCTTCCGAGCAGAGGATTTCTTCCATCAGTTCGCGGCTGGCGTAGTCGCCGATGCTCTCGCAGTAGGCGATACCGGCCTTGAGGTCGGCGTGGGCCTTGTGCTCGAGCTTGAGGTCGCACTCGAGCATTTCCTTGGTGTTCTCGCCGATCAGCAGCTTGCCCAGGTCCTGCACGTTGGGCAGGCCTTCGAGGAACAGGATGCGCTTGATCAGCTTGTCGGCGTGCTTCATCTCGTCGATCGACTCGTGATACTCGTGCTCGCCGAGCTTCTTCAGCCCCCAGTCCTCGTACATGCGCGCGTGCAGGAAGTACTGGTTGATGGCCACCAGCTCGTTGCCGAGGATCTTGTTCAGGTGTTGGATGACCTTCTTGTCGCCTTTCATGATCGCTCCTGCCGTGTTGCGGTGAGATTGGTAACGTCAAATCTTCTGCCCCAATTCGCCGCCTGTCAAACCTAAGTGATTGAAACATAAGTAAAAATAAAACTGAATACGAATGTTTTAATTCCGCATCAAAGTGCCAAGTCGTTGAATTGACGCGATAAAAACTTTGGCCCGGGCTCATTGGACGAATAAGCGGGCGAGTACCCCGGAACTTAAAAAAGCCCCGCGGAGCGGGGCATGGGGCACGCAGAAGTTCAGGCGGCGTGGGCCGAATGGGGTTGCAGGTACTGCTGCAGGCGGGCCTGCTGCGCCGGAGTCATGAACAGGCCGAGCTTGCTGCGGCGCCAGAGGATATCGGCGCTGCTGCGCGCCCATTCCTCGCGGCGCAGGTAATCCACCTCGCGGGCATAGAGCCCGGCGCCGAGGTGTTCGCCGAGGTCGGTGAGGTTGTGCACGCCGTCGAGCAGGCGCCAGCTGCGGCTGCCGTAGCTGGCCGCCCAGCGTCTGGCCAGGCTGGTCGGCAGCCAGCCATGGCGGGCGCAGAGCGCTTCGATCAGTGCGCTCTGGCTGTCCAGCTGCTCGCCGCCGGGCAGCGGCGCGCTGGCGGTCCAGCTCGGGCCCAGCTTGGGGAAGAACGGCGCCAGCTGGTTCATCGCGGCTTCCGCCAGCTTGCGGTAGGTGGTCAGCTTGCCGCCGAACACCGACAGCAGCGGCGCCTCGCCCGGCGCGCCGGCCAGCGCCAGGGTGTAGTCGCGGGTGATGGCCGAGGGCTCGTCCGATTCGTCGTCGCACAGCGGGCGCACGCCGGAGAAGCTGTGCAGCACGTCGGCGCGGCTCAGTTGCTGCTTGAAGTGGGCGTTGACCACCGCCAGCAGGTAGTCGGTTTCCTCGGCGCTGATGCTCACCTGCGCCGGATCGCCCCGGTACTCGCGGTCGGTGGTACCGATCAGGGTGAAGCGCTCCAGGTAGGGAATGGCGAAGACGATGCGGCGGTCCTCGTTCTGCAGGATGTAGGCCTGCTCGCCGTCGTGCAGGCGCGGCACCACGATATGGCTGCCCTGGATCAGGCGGATGCCGTAGGGCGACTGCTGCTTGAGGTCCTCGCCGATGAAGCGTGCGACCCAGGGGCCGGCGGCGTTGACCAGGGCGCGGCTGCGGATGGAGAACAGGCTGCCGTCGGCACGCTCCAGGTGGATGTGCCACAGGCCCTTGCTGCGCCGCGCGCTGATGCAGCGGGTGCGGGTGTGGATATGCGCGCCGTGCTCGCGCGCCGCCATGGCGTTGAGCACCACCAGGCGGGCGTCGTCGACCCAGCAGTCGGAGTACTCGAAGCCGCGGCCGATCTCGGCCTTGAGCGGGCTGCCGGCGCCGAAGCGCACGCCGCGCGAGCCAGGCAGCCGCTCGCGCTTGCCCAGGTGGTCGTAGAGGAACAGGCCGGCGCGGATCATCCAGGCCGGGCGCAGGTGCGGCCGGTGCGGCAGCACGAAGCGCATGGGTTTGACGATATGCGGTGCCTTGGCCAGCAGCACCTCGCGCTCGGCCAGGGCTTCGCGCACCAGGCGGAATTCGTGGTGCTCCAGGTAGCGCAGGCCGCCGTGGATCAGCTTGCTGCTGGCCGAGGAGGTGTGGCTGGCCAGGTCGTCCTGTTCGCAAAGGAACACTGCCAGGCCGCGGCCGGCCGCATCCGCGGCGATGCCCACGCCATTGATGCCGCCGCCGACCACGGCGAGGTCGTAGACTTCGGCGACAGGGCTGGCGAGAGGGTCGTGGGGCATGGCAGGGCACTCGCTATTGAATTCGAATGTGGTTATGTTCACTTTCGAAAATATGCTAGTCGAATGCGCGCAGGTACGCCAGCTCGGCGCGCGCTTTCGCGCCGAACGGTGCTGGCGCGGATTCAGACCAGGTCGAGGTGGACCTTGTGCTCGTGCAGCAGGCGGGCCACGGCGGCGGGCGGCGCGCAGTCGGTGAACACGCGGTCGACCAGGGCGATCGAGCCCAGGCGCACCACGGCGTTGCGGCCGAACTTGCTCGAATCGGCGGCGAGGAACACCTGGCGGGCGTTGTCGATGATGGCCTGGGACACGCGCACTTCCTGGTAGTCGAAATCGAGCAGGCTACCGTCCTCGTCGATGCCGCTGATGCCGACTATGGCGTAGTCCACCTTGAACTGCTGGATGAAGTCCACCGCCGCCTGGCCGACGATGCCGCCGTCGCTGCGCACCGTGCCGCCGGCCACCAGCACCTCGAAGTCGGCCTTGGCGCTGAGCTGGGCGGCGACGTGCAGGTTGTTGGTGATGATCTTCAGGCCCTGGTGACCGAGCAGCTCGCGGGCGATGGCCTCGGTGGTGGTGCCGATGTTGATGAACAGCGAGGCGTGGTCGGGGATGTGCGCGGCCACGGCCTCGGCGATGCGCTGCTTTTCCTCGCGCATCTGCCCGGCACGCATGCCGTAGGCGGTGTTGTGGATGCTCGACGCCTCGCAGGCGGCGCCGCCATGGGTGCGCCGCAGCAGGCCGTGTTCGGCCAGCTGGTTGATGTCGCGGCGGATGGTCTGCGGGGTCACGGCGAAGGCCAGGGCCAGTTCGTCGATGCTGACGTAGCCGCGTTCGCGGGCGAGGTTGAGGATGTCGTGTTGGCGAGGGGCCAGGTTCATGGCGGCTTCCTTTGGTGGCTTGCCATTATAGGCTGCCCGCGAAAAGGGATTTCGGCTAAGGTACGGCAATCTTTTCAGATTATTTTCACATTCGAACATGACTCCAGCGATCGATCTGTTGAAGAAGGCCAAGGCCGAACACCGGGTGCACAGCTACGCGCACGACCCCAAGGCACCGTCCTATGGCCTGGAGGCCGCGGAAAAGCTCGACCTGCCGCCGGCCCGGGTATTCAAGACGCTGCTCGCCGCCAGCGACAAGGGCGAGCTGCTGGTGGCAGTGGTGCCGGTGGCCGGCAGCCTCGACCTCAAGGCACTGGCCCAGGCCGCCTGCGTGAAGAAGGCCGACATGGCCGACCCGGCCGCGGCCCAGCGCGCCACCGGCTACCTGCTCGGCGGTATCAGCCCGCTGGGGCAGAAGAAACGCCTGCGCACCTTTATCGACAGTTCGGCGCGCGAGCATGCCAGCATCTTCGTCAGCGCCGGCCGCCGCGGCCTGGAGGTGGAACTGGCGGCCGAGGTGCTGGCGCAGCACACTCAGGGCAGCTTCGCCGCCATCGGTCGCGAGTGATACCGACAAGGCTCCTAGGGCTAACACCCGCATAACAACAAGGAAACGCGCATGTCCCAGTACCTGCTAGCCATCGACCAGGGCACCACCAGTTCCCGCGCCATCATCTTCAGCGCCCAGGGCCTGCCGGTGGCGCGCGCCCAGCAGGAGTTCCAGCAGTATTTCCCGCAGGACGGCTGGGTCGAGCACGACGGCCAGGAAATCTGGCTGTCCACCCTCAAGGTCTGCCGCGAGGCCATCGCCAGCAGCGGCCTGCAGCCCGATGCGATTGCCGCCATCGGCATCACCAATCAGCGCGAGACCACCCTGGTGTGGGACGCCGTCAGCGGCACGCCGATTCACCCGGCCATCGTCTGGCAGGATCGTCGCACCGCCGACTACTGCGCCGGGCTCAAGGCCGCCGGCCACGAGGCCATGGTGGCGGCCAAGACCGGCCTGCTGATCGACCCCTATTTCTCCGCCACCAAGCTGCGCTGGGTGCTCGACAACGTGCCCGGCGCGCGGGATCGGGCCGAGCGCGGCGAGTTGCGTTTCGGCACGGTGGACAGCTTCCTGCTGTGGCGCCTGAGCGGCGGTAAGGTGCACCGCACCGACGCCAGCAACGCCTCGCGCACCCTGATGTTCAATATCCACAGCCAGCAGTGGGACGCGGAGCTGCTCGACCTGTTCGACATCCCCGCCAGCCTGTTGCCCGAGGTGCTCGACTGCGCCGCCGAGTTCGGCCACACCGACGCCGAGCTGCTCGGCGCCAGCATCCCGGTGCTGGGCATGGCCGGCGACCAGCAGGCGGCGCTGATCGGCCAGGCCTGTTTCGAACCGGGTATGGTCAAGAGTACCTACGGCACCGGCTGCTTCATGATCCAGAACACCGGCAGCACGCCGGTGGTGTCGAAGAATCGCCTGTTGACCACCGTCGGCTACCGCCTGAACGGCGAGGTCACCTACGCGGTGGAGGGCAGCATCTTCGTCGCCGGCGCGGCGGTGCAGTGGCTGCGCGACGGCATCAAGCTGATCGGCCACGCGCGCGATACCGAGGCCCTGGCCGAGCAGACCGGCGATGCCTGCGGCGTCTACCTGGTGCCGGCCTTCACCGGCCTCGGCGCGCCCTACTGGGACCCCAAGGCACGTGGCGCTATCTTCGGCCTGACCCGCGACACCGGGATCAAGGAGATCGTCACCGCCGGCCTGCAGTCGGTGTGCTACCAGACCCGCGACCTGCTCGAGGCCATGCGTCAGGACGGCGCCGCGCCTCCCAGCGCGCTGCGCGTGGACGGCGGCATGGTGGAGAACAACTGGGTCATGCAGTTTCTCGCCGACATTCTCGGCGTCGGCGTCGAACGCCCCGAGGTCACCGAGACCACCGCGCTCGGCGTCGCCTACCTGGCCGGCCTGCAGCTGGGGCTGTACGCCGACCTCGAGGCCATCGCCAGCCACTGGCACCGCCAGCAGCGCTTCGAGCCGCGGATGAACGAGGCGCACCGCGAGCGCCTCTACGCCGGCTGGCTGGACGCGGTGAAACGGGTGCGCAGCGAGCCCTGAAGCACCCCAGGAACGTAGGAGCGGCTTCAGCCGCGATGCTCTCAGAGCATCTGGAAAACAGGAACTGTATCTGTTGCGGCTTACCCTGCGCAGGCATGCTGGCGGTTCTCATCTGGCCAGGAATGCAGCATGCCTCTCGAATTCCATCAAGTCGACGCCTTTACCGAGCAGCCCTTCGCCGGCAATCCGGCCATGGTCTATCGCCTCGAGGCCTGGCTCGACGAGGCGCTGATGCAGCGTATCGCCGCCGAGCACAACCTGGCCGAGACCGCCTTCGTGGTGCGCGAGGGCGAGCGCTGGCATATCCGCTGGTTCACCCCGACCAGCGAGGTGCCGCTGTGCGGCCATGCCACCCTGGCGGCGGCCTGCGTGCTGTTCGATCTGTATCAGGAGCCGGGCCAGGCGCTGGAGTTCGTCTGCCGCTCCGGGGCGCTGCGCGTCACCCGCCAGGGCCGGCTGCTGGAACTGGATTTCCCGGTGCGTCGCGCCGTGCCGGTGGAACAGGCGTTGTGGACGGCGGTGGAGCAGGCTCTGGGGCGTGCGCCGCGGCAGGTGCTGGCGCTGCGCAATGGCGACGGCAGCGTGCAGGAGCTGATGGTGGTGCTGGATTCGGAGGCCGAGGTGCGCGGCTTCGCCCCGAACCTGCCGGCGCTGGCCGAACTGCCGGGTCTCGGCGTGCTGATCAGCGCGCCCGGCGAGCGCCACGACTTCGTCTCGCGCTACTTCGCGCCGAGCATCGGCATCGACGAGGACCCGGTCACCGGCTCCACCCACTGCATCCTGGTGCCTTACTGGGCCGAGCGTCTGGGGCGAGGCGCGCTGAGCGCCTGGCAGTGCTCGGCGCGTGGCGGCGAACTGCTGTGCAGGCTGGAGGGCGAGCGGGTGAAGATCGCCGGCCATGCCCGGCATATCGCCAGTGGCCGGCTGTTTCTGTAGCCGGGCAAGTCCGCGGGGCGTTGGGGCGCAGGGCCCAGGCGGCCCCGCGACAGCCTACGGACGTTGCCGGGGTCAGTTGCTGCTGACCCGGCGCACGCCGCCCGACTCGCCCAGCGGCACATGGGCCGCCACGCTGCCCAGGGCCGGGAAGGCCACCAGGTGGTCGGCGGCGACGCGGATGCCCACCTCGTCGCCCGGCAGGTGGTCGGCGTGGCTGGGGAAGATCGACTCCAGCTGGCTGCCGGTGGCCAGTTGCAGGCGGTAGAGGGTGGCGGCGCCGAGGAAGGTCTTGCCGACGATACGTGCCGTAAGTGAACTCTGCGGGTCCGGCACTATGTCGTCGGGACGCAACAGCACGTCCACCGCGCTGCCGCTGGGCCAGGTGTAGGCGCGATTGCCGCGGATGGCGCCGAGTTCGGTCTGCACCGTGTCCGGGCCGAGCAGCTGGCCGCGGATGAAATAGCCCTGGCCGATAAAGCTGGCGACGAAGGGTGTCGACGGCTCGTGATAGAGGTTGAAGGGGGTGTCCCACTGCTCCAGGCGGCCATCCTTGAACACGCCGACATGGTCGCTGACGGCGAAGGCTTCCTCCTGGTCGTGGGTGACCAGAATGGCGCTGGTGCCGCGCGCCTTGAGAATCTCGCGCACCTCATGGCTGAGGCGCCGGCGCAGCTCGCCGTCGAGGTTGGAGAAGGGCTCGTCGAGCAGCAGCAGCTGCGGCTCCGGCGCCAGGGCGCGGGCCAGGGCGATGCGCTGCTGCTGGCCGCCGGACAGCTCGTGGGGGTAGCGCTTGGCCAGGTGGCCGAGCTTGACCAGCTCCAGCAGCTCGGCGGTGACGCGTTCGGCGCCCTCCTGCTGGCGGATGCCGAAGGCGACGTTGTCCGCCACGCTCAGGTGGGGGAACAGCGCGTAGTCCTGGAACACCATACCGATGCGGCGCTTCTCCGGCGCCAGGGTAAAGCCGGCGCGGGAAATCACCGTGCCGGCCAGTTCGATCTCGCCGTCGAGCACCGGCTCGAAGCCGGCGATGGCGCGCAGGGTGGTGGTCTTGCCGCAGCCGGAGGGGCCGAGCAGGCAGCCGATGTCGCCGGCGTTCAGATGCAGGTCCAGGTCCTGCACCACCTTGTGCGCGTGGTAGCCGCAGTTCAGCCCGCGCAGTTGCAGCAGCGGCTCGCTCATGCGTGGTGGTACGCCGGTTCGACCAGCAGTTCCAGCAGCGCCTTCTGCGCGTGCAGGCGGTTCTCCGCCTGATCCCAGGCCACCGAGCGTGGGTCGTCGAGCAGGTCCTCGCTGATCTCTTCGCCGCGGTGTGCCGGCAGGCAATGCATAAACAGCACGCCTTCGGCGGCGTGATCGAGCAGCTCGCGGCTGACCTGGTACGGCTTGAAACGCTGCAGGCGCAGCTGCGCTTCGTCTTCCTGGCCCATCGAGGCCCACACGTCGGTGCTCACCAGATGGGCGCCGGCCACCGCCTCGCGTGGGTCGCGCAGCACCTGTACGCGCTCGCCGGCCAGGGCGAGGAAGCGCGCGTCCGGCTCGTAGCCCTCGGGGCAGGCAACTTTCAGCTGGAAGTCGAACTGCATGGCCGCCTCGATATAGGAGTTGCACATGTTGTTGCCATCGCCGATCCAGGCCACGGTCTTGCCGGCGATGCTGCCGCGGTGCTCGAGGAAGGTCTGCATGTCGGCCAGCAGCTGACAGGGGTGCAGGTCGTCGGACAGGCCGTTGATCACCGGCACCCTGGACTTGGCGGCGAACTCGGTGAGGTTGCTGTGGGCGAAGGTACGGATCATCACCGCATCGAGCATGCTCGACATGACGATGGCGGCGTCGCCGATCGGCTCGCCGCGGCCCAGTTGGGTGTCGCGCGGGGAGAGGAAGATGGCCTGGCCGCCGAGCTGGATCATGCCGGCCTCGAACGACAGGCGGGTGCGGGTCGAGGCCTTCTCGAAGATCATGCCCAGCACGCGGTTCTTCAACGGCTCGAACAGCACGCCGCGATTGCGCAGGTCCTTCAGCTCGATGCCGCGGCGGATCAGCCCCACCAGTTCGTCCGGTGTGTAATCCATCATCGAGAGAAAGTGTCTGGCGCTCATCGTTAACTACCTTTTTCACTACAGGTCGCAAGCCCGCGTCGGCGACAAAAACCGGGAAAACAGCGAGGCTTGCGGCAGGAGGCCGCAGGGTGCGACGAAACAGGGGGAAGGCGCGATCTTATAAGGAAATGACGAGAAGGCGCAAATTGCCCGCCTGGCCATGACAAAGGGCTGTTTTGTAAGCCTTTTCCCAAAGCTGCGTGCGAGATGTCACAAAACTGACATCCCTGCTTGCGCCGCTCTACGACGCGCTCCTAGGATGCCGCCGCCTTTCCTAGGCAATGCATTGCCCCCGCAATGGGGTACCCATGGAATATATGTGCAAAGGAGTTTTGCATGAAACACGTAGCCTACGCCGCCGCTTTCTCCGCCCTCGCCCTGCTGACTGGCTGTGCCAGCCAGAACGTCAGCCAGCCGGCCGTTCCGCTGAACGGTACCGTCAAGACTAACCTGCAGGCCGACGTGAAAGTGGGCGAGCCCATCTCCGGTCAATCTTCGGTGAACATCCTGTTCGGTGTGTTCAAGCTGGGTGGCGATACCCAGTTCGCCGACGGCGTGACCTACGGTGGTGGCGAGGGTGGTTTCGCCCTGGGTCTCGACCCGGTGGCTTCCGCCAAGTCCGCAGCTGCCTACAAGGCAGTCAAGGCCTCGGGTGCCGACGTGATCGTCGCCCCGCGTTACGAAGTGAACGTTGAGGATTACTTCGTGTACAAGACCGTCAACGTCAGCGTGACCGGCCACAAGGGCACCGTGACCGCCATCCGTTGATTCGGATAGTCGCGACCCTGAATCGGCAGGCATGATGCCTGCCGATTCATGAGACGAACGCTGCTGGCGTCGTCCTCTTGCCCGGCCCATAGTTCGAAGTCTGCGACCCGACCGGTCGTCTCGCATCAGAACAAGAGGCCAGGCCATGACCAAGTCCCTCCATTACCGTGCATGCCACCTGTGCGAAGCCATCTGCGGCCTCGCCATCGAAACCGAAGCGCAGCCTGACGGCAGCACGCAGATCCGCTCGATCAAGGGCGACGCCCAGGACAGCTTCAGCCGCGGCCATATCTGCCCCAAGGCGGTGGCGCTGCAGGACATCCAGAACGACCCCGACCGCATCCGCCAGCCCATGCGCCGCATCGGCGAGCAGTGGCAGGCCATCGCCTGGGACGAGGCGTTCGAGCTGGTCGCCGAACGCCTCAGCGCGATCCGCGCGGAGCACGGGCAGAACGCCGTGGCCGTGTACCAGGGCAACCCCAGCGTGCACAACTACGGGCTGATGACCCACAGCAATTACTTCCTCGGCCTGCTGAAGACGCGCAACCGTTATTCGGCCACCTCGGTCGACCAGCTGCCGCACCACCTGACCAGCCACCTGATGTACGGTCACGGCCTGCTGATCCCGATTCCGGACATCGACCACACCGACTTCATGCTGATCCTCGGCGGCAACCCGCTGGCCTCCAACGGCAGCATCATGACCGTGCCGGACGTGGAGAAGCGCCTGAAGGCCATCCAGGCCCGCGGCGGCAAGCTGGTGGTGGTCGACCCGCGGCGCAGCGAGACCGCCGCCATCGCCGACCAGCACCTGTTCGTCCGCCCCGGTGGCGACGCGGCGCTGCTGCTGGGGTTGCTCAATACCCTGTTCGAGGAAGGCCTGACCCGCGCCGGCCACTTGCCGGTGGAGGGGCTGGAGTCCGTGCGCGCGGCCATTGCCGAATTTACCGCCGAGGTCATGAGCGAGCGTTGCGGCGTGCCGGCCGCAGCCATTCGCCAGCTGGCGCGGGATTTCGCCGCCGCCGACAAGGCGGTGTGCTACGGGCGCATGGGCGTCTCCACCCAGGCCTTCGGTACCCTCTGCCAGTGGCTGGTGCAACTGATCAACCTGGTCACCGGCAACCTCGACCGGGTCGGCGGCGTGCTCTGCACCACGCCTGCGGTGGACCTGGTGGCGAGCACCTCGGGCGGGCATTTCAACCGCTGGCAGAGCCGCGTGTCCGGCCTGCCGGAATACGGCGGCGAGCTGCCGGTCTCGGCTCTGGCCGAGGAGATGCTCACCCCCGGCGAGGGGCAGATCCGCGCGCTGGTCACCGTGGCCGGCAATCCGGTGCTGTCCACGCCCAACGGCCGCCAGCTGGAGCAGGCGCTGGACGGTCTGGAGTTCATGCTCTCGGTGGACTTCTACATCAACGAGACCACCCGCCATGCCGACCTGATCCTGCCGCCCACCGCGCCGCTGGAGCACGACCACTACGACACCACCTTCAACGTCTTCGCCGTGCGCAACGTCACCCGCTTCAACGAGGCGATCCTGGCCAAGCCGGACGGCGCGCTGCACGACTGGGAAATCTTCGTCGGCCTGGCCAAGGCCTTCGCTGCGCGCAACGCTCTGGAACTGAAACCGACGATGGCCCCCGAGCAGATGATCGACATGGGCCTGCGCTTCGGCCCCTATGGCGATCGCAGCGAGCGCAAGCTCAGCCTGGCTGCATTGCGCGATCATCCGCACGGGCTCGACCTGGGGCCGCTGCAGGCGAACCTGGCAGAGCGGCTAAAGACCGCATCGAAAGCCATCGAGGCCGCCCCCGAACTGCTGCTGGGCGATCTCGCGCGCTTCGCCGCGCAGCTACCGCCAGCGGCGGACCAGCTGCTGCTGATCGGCCGCCGCCACGTGCGCAGCAACAATTCCTGGATGCACAACTACCACCGCCTGGTGAAGGGCAAGCCGCGTCATCAGTTGCTGATGAATCCGGTGGATCTGGCCAGTCGTGGTTTGGCCGATGGCCAGCGCGTGCGGGTGCGCTCACGGGTCGGCAGCATCGAGGTGGAGGTAGCCGCCAGCGACGAGATGATGGCCGGCGTGGTCAGCCTGCCGCATGGCTGGGGCCATGCCCGCCCCGGCGTGCAGATGGCGATTGCCCGCGAGCAGCCGGGCGCCAGCGCCAACGACCTGACCGACGAACGCCAGCTCGATGCGCTGTCCGGCAACGCCGCGCTCAATGGCGTGCCGGTGGAGGTGGTGGCCGCGTAGCCCGGATGCCGTGGCAAGGCCGAGCATTGCGCTCGGCTTTTCGCTACAATCGCGCCACCGTGCCGACCGAGGGGTCGGGAAGTCTACGCTGAGGTGCCCCATGGATATCATCGAAACCATCAAAGAGCAGATCGCCAACAACACCGTTCTGCTGTACATGAAAGGCTCGCCCAACGCGCCGCAGTGCGGCTTCTCCGCCCGCGCCGCGCAGGTAGTGATGGGCTGCGGCGAGAAGTTCGCCTACGTCGACATCCTGCAGAATCCGGAAATTCGCGCCAACCTGCCGAAGTACGCCAACTGGCCGACCTTCCCGCAGCTGTGGGTGGCCGGCGAGCTGGTCGGCGGCAGCGACATCCTCACCGAGATGTACGAGAAGGGCGAGCTGCAGACCCTGATCAAGGATGCCGTGAGCAAGGCCGGCGCCTGATCGCTGCGCTTGCAAACGAAAGAACCCGCCTCGGCGGGTTCTTTGCTTTTGGGCTCCGGCTGGGCTGTGGCTACTTCTTCAGCCACTGCCCGTTCAACTGGATGAACTGCCCCTGGGGCGTGCGGTCGATGGCCTTCTTGCCGGCGATGGCTTCCACGTCGGAGAGGGCGATGCCGTTGTCTTTGGCCACCTTCTGGTACTCGGCGCGGCGCGCCTGGTTGATCAGGCGGGCGATCTCCTCGGCCTGGCCGTCCGGCTTGACCACGCCGAGGTAGCCGTTGGGCTGCTCGCCCAGCTGGCCGCTGGCCTTGGCGGCGCCGAGGGCGCTCATGGCCTGGTTGAGGTTCAGCGCATAGGCCGGCAGGCTCAGACAGAGCGCCAGCAGCAGGGTCGAAATATGGCGAATCATCGGGCTTCTCCTTAGAACAGGCCGCTGTCTTCGTTGAAAACGTTGTCCAGGGCCTTGTCCACCTTGATGTAGATCTCGTGTTCGACCTTGACGTTGAGGTTGATATTGATCGGCTCGTTGGGCATGGCCAGTTGTACCGTCGGGGTACAGGCCAGGCACAGCAGGCCCAGGCTCAGGACTGCGAGGAAGCGGCACAGGCGCATGGCGCTACTCCTTGGTTTCTTGGGGGACACGCTGGCGCATCCGTTGCTGGATCCGTTGCTGGATGATCTCGCTCACCTTGGCGGTCAGTTGCAGGCTGGCCATCAGGGTGGGGATGTCCTCTTCCAGGTTGATGTTGAAGTGGATCGGCCGGCCCTGCTCGATGGCCGGGTTGCGTCCCTGCAGGCGCATACCCAGCCTGAGTGTGCCGGACTGATCATAGTCGAGGCTACTGCCGAGCAGGTCGTAGTGGAAGTCTTCCAGGGCGTCGGTGACCAGTTTCATCCCCGGGTTGGCCTGGCCCATGGCGCGGATGCGCGGTGAGTGAAAGCGCAGGCGGCCGCCCGGTGCGCGCGCCTCGATCAGGCCCTGCTCGACGCTGGGGCCGCCGGCGCCCAGGCGCAGGGGGATCAGGCCGTCGAGCAGGCCGCTGCCTTCCAGGCCCTCGGCCGGGTAGACGCGAAACAGCTGCTGCAGGTCCAGACCGCTCAGGCGCAGC
>NZ_AVOF01000484.1:0-1873 GCF_000465935.2 Pseudomonas sp. EGD-AK9 | reverse complement strand
AACTCGCTGCCGAAGCCTTCCTTCGATTGCAGGCCGAGGCTGCCGTGCATGGCCTCGCACAGGCGGCGGGTCAGCGCCAGGCCGAGGCCGGTGCCGCCGTACTCGCGGGTGATGCCCACCTCGGCCTGGGCGAACGGCTGGAAGATGCGCGCCTGGGCGTCTTCGGCGATGCCGATGCCGGTGTCGCGCACGCGGATGCGCACGCCGTCCGCGCTGCGCGATACCTGCAGGTCGACGCGGCCGAAGCGGGTGAACTTCAGCGCATTGGACAAGAGGTTGCTGACGATCTGCCGCACCCGGGTCGGGTCGCCGACGACCTGGGCGGGCAGGTCGGGGGCGATCAGGCAGGTCAGCTCCACCGCGCCGGCGGCGTTCTGCGACAGCAGGCTGGCGGTCTCCTCGGCCAGCACGCCGAGGTCGAAGGGAATCTGCTCCAGCTCCAGCTGGCCGGCCTCGAACTTGGACAGGTCGAGGATGTCGTTGAGCAGCTCCACCAGTACCTTGCCGGAATCGTGGGCGATGCCCAGCTGCTGGCGTTGCTCGGCGCTGAGCGGGGCGTCCAGGGCCAGGGCGAGCATGCCCAGCAGGCCGTTGAGCGGGGTGCGGATCTCGTGGCTCATGTTGGCGAGGAAGGCCGAGCGGGCCTGGGCCATGTTCAGTGCGGTGGTGCGCGCCAGTTCCAGCTCGCGGTTGGACTGGCTGAGGCGGGCGTTGGCGGCCTTGAGCTCGGCGGTGCGCGCCGAGACGATGTTCTCCAGCTCGGCCAGGTACTGGGTCAGGCGATCCTCGGCGTTGCGCCGCTGCTCGATCTCCTGGGCGATGCTCGACAGCTGGCGGTTGGTCACCTCGACCAGGGTGCCGATCTCGTCGCGTTCGTGGCCCTTGGGGCAGGGCACCGGGCGATGCTGCGGGTCCTGCGGGTTGCGCTCGCTGAGCGCGCGGATCACTCCCACCAGCGGCTTGGTCAGCATGAAGTAGAACAGCACCAGGAGGATCAGCGACAGCAGCAGGCTGCGGGCGAAGCCGGTCAGCAGGGTCAGCAGCGAGCGGCGCAGGAAGTGGCTGCCGAAGGCGTAGGTGTCCACCTCCAGGCGCAGCTCGCCGAGCGCTTCGTTGGGCGCGTGGGCGACGTAGAGCGGATCCTGGAACTGGCGCTGGGCGCCGAACAGGCTGTCGCTGAACACCCGGTAGCGGCTCTCGCTGCGCGGCCGGCTGACGCTGGCCAGCACCAGGCCGCTGTTGTCGATCAGTTCGGCGCGGGTCACCGCCGGCGAACGCAGCAGGCCGAGCACCAGTTCCTGGGCCAGTTCGGCGTCGATGTTGTAGGCGATACGGGCGGCGGGGTTGTGGCTGATTTCCAGCAGCGCGCGAATCTCGCGGTTGATGGAGGCCTCTTCGCTGGCATAATCGATCGCCACCTGGGTGACGCTGAGCAGCGTGCCGAGGATGAACGCCACCAGCACGGTCAGGCCGGCCTGTCGGAACGACAGGCGATGGGTGAGCGATATATCCATGGCGGCGGGCGTGGTCTCTGATCCGTGGCGCCTGCCAAGCATAGCCGATAGCGGCACCGGACCGGCAGAGCCCGCAGCGTGCGGCCCTGCGCAAAAGGAGTAGAGCGTGGATTCCCGATTGCAGAGCTTTCTGGCGCGTGCCGAGCAGGTGCTGGCGCGCCTCGAACCCCTGTTGCCCGCAGTGCGGGCAGAACTGGACTGGAACCGGAGCCTGGCCGCGCGCTGGCAGCGCGACGGCCGCAGCGGTTTCCTGCAGCCCCTGGCGGTCAGCCTCGACCTCGGCCTGCACGACCTGCTTGGCATCGACGCCCAGCGCGAGCAGCTGGCGCGCAACACCCGCCAGTTCGTCGCCGGCCTGC
>NZ_AVOF01000483.1:0-1884 GCF_000465935.2 Pseudomonas sp. EGD-AK9 | reverse complement strand
TTGCCTACCAGCACCTGGACGGCGACAGCAAGTTCCTGCGCATCGACGGCACCAGCGGCGGCACCCTGGTCAACGACGGCTTCACCAACAGCTACGACGCCCCCGAAGAGCGTTCCTGGCAGATCCGCCACGACTACAACTTCGCCGGCCTCGGCATCCCCGCCCTGACCCTGATGAACCGCTACGTCAGCGGCTCCAACATCCACGCCGGCGGCCGCACCGACGCCGAGGAGTGGGGCCGCGAGTCCGAGCTGGCCTACACCATCCAGGAAGGCAGCCTGAAGAACCTCAGCGTGCGCTGGCGCAACTCCGACGTGCGTCGCGACGTCGGCATGGACCTGCAGGAGAACCGCCTGATCATCAACTACCCGCTGTCGATCCTGTAACGCCCGACGCGCCAGCGCGTCCGCTTGTCTCCATGTGTGTACGGCACTTTGCGCCCGTCCTTGCGACGGGCTTTTTTTTGCCTGCAGATCCAACGGCTTGCCGCTGGCCCCTATTCCCCCTTCAGCGCAGCTGGCCCACCATCTGCGCCAGCACCGTCAACACGTCCCGCCCCAGCTGCTTCGAGCGCGCGCCGTTCCAGCCGGTGCGTGGCTGCGGGTTGTCGTCGTGGTCCTTGAACGGCATCTCGATGGTGAACGACAGGCAGTCGAAGGCCTGGCCCACGGCGTTGCACGCCAGGGTCAGGTTGGCCTGGCCGGGTTCGTCGCGCGGGTAGCCGAAACGGGTCTGGAACTCGGCGCCTATGCCCACCAAGCGCCGACGGAAGTCCTCCTCCAGCGCAGCCAGGCGCGGCGTGTAACCGGGGTTGCCCTCGCAGCCGGCGGTGAACACGTGAGGAATTTCCTCGTCGCCGTGGATATCCAGGAACAGGTCGACGCCGATGCGCTGCATCTGTTGCAGCACGAACAGCACTTCCGGGCTGCGCTCGGCGCTGGCCGACTGCCAGGCGCGGTTGAGGTCCTGCCCCGCATGGTTGGTGCGCAGGTGGCCGCGAAAGGCGCCGTCGGGGTTCATGTTCGGCACCAGGTACAGCTCGGCCTGGGCCAGCAGCGCATTCAACTCGGCATCCTGCGGGTCCTGCAGGCGCTCGATCAGCCCTTCCATGAACCACTCGGCCATGTGCTCGCCGGGATGCTGCTGGGCGATGATCCACAGCTTGCGCGGCGTCTGCGCCTGGCGCGCGATGCGCAGCAGCTGGATATCGCGCCCTTCCAGGCTCTTGCCGCAGGCCAGCAGCTCGGCGCCGGCCTGGCTCAGCGCCTGCTCGATCAGCGCATCGTGGCGTGCCCGGCTATAGGGCTCGAAATAGGCGAACCAGGCCTGCGCGCGCTCGGCCTGCAGCTCGAAGTGCAACTGGCCGTCCGCGAAGCGGGTGGGCACGCGAAACCAGTCTTGCCGGTCGTAGCTGGCCACGGCCTGGTAGCCGTCCCAGGCATTGTTGTAGGCCGACTGTCCGGCGTTGGTCAGGCTGAAGGCGTGGTGCTGCCCCGGCTGCAGGCCGTCCACCTGAAAGTGAAACCACTGGAAATGATGACTGTTGAGGTCCGGGCGCATGGCCAGCAGCACCCGCTGCGGGTCGCTGGCGTCGATGACCTGGATATTGCCGCTGTCGAAATCCGCGCTGATCTTCATGAATGCCTCGTGAGCCGAAATCAGCCGTCAGGATTGCAGCTCGCCGCGTCGCTGTGAAGGCAGACAGGTCGCTCCTGGCGAACTAAGGTTGGCAAGGTCGGCCTAACGGCCTGAGCCGACTCAACCAGAGAATCCCGCCATGCCCAGCCCCATCCTCCTGCGCCACAGCCTCACCGCCCTGCTCGCCCTGACGCTGCTGGCCGGCTGCGCCGCCCGCGAGCCCAGCCCGGCAGGATGAAGGCCATG
>NZ_AVOF01000482.1:0-1901 GCF_000465935.2 Pseudomonas sp. EGD-AK9 | reverse complement strand
CTGCCGGTGGCGCGCCTGCTCAGCGGCGAGCCCGAACGCCTGGGGTCGCGGCTTGCGGCCGAGCCCTGCGAGTCGGGCCGGCAGTGGCAGTGGGATGGCGTCAGCTTTCGTCTGTGGCGCTGGGTGCAGGCGGCGCCGGGCAACCAGAGCTCCTGCGTGCTGCTGGTGGAGGCGGGCGGCGAGCGCCTGCTGCTGACCGGCGATATCGATGCGCGCGCCGAGCAGGCGCTGCTGCAGGATGACTTTCCCCTGGCGGCGCACTGGCTGCTGGCGCCGCACCATGGCAGCCGCAGCTCCTCCAGCCGGGCCTTCGTCGACGCGGTGGCGCCGCGCCATGTGCTGATCGCCCGCGGCCGTCACAACAACTTCGGCCATCCCCATCCGCAGGTGCTGGCGCGTTACCGCGAGGCCGGCGCCCGGCTGCACGACAGCGCCACCAGCGGTGCCCTGCGCCTGCTGCTGGGCGAGCAGGGCGAGGCGCAGGCGTTGCGACGCCAGGCACGTTTCTGGCGGGAAAAATGAGAACGGCGGCGGTCGGCGAGGGCGGCACCCTATGCTAGAGTGGCGCCACTTTTTCGAGGGGGATTCTCTACCGTGTGGGAACTGGTCAAAGCTGGCGGCTGGATGATGCTGCCGATCATTCTCTGCTCCATCGCCGCGGCCGGCATCGTCGCCGAGCGCCTGTGGACCCTGCGGCCCGCCCGCGTCACCCCGGCCAACCTGCTGGCCCAGGTCTGGCGCTGGATCAAGGACAAGAAGCTCAACAACCAGAAGCTCAAGGAACTGCGCGAGCATTCGCCGCTGGGGCAGATCCTCGCCGCCGGCCTGGCCAACTCCAAGCATGGTCGCGAGATCATGAAGGAATGCATCGAAGAGGCCGCCGCCCGCGTCATCCATGAGCTGGAGCGCTACCTCAACGCCCTAGGCACCATCGCCGGCATCGCCCCGCTGCTCGGCCTGCTCGGCACCGTGCTGGGCATGATCGAAATCTTCAGCTCCTTCATGGGCTCGGGCATGGCCAATGCGCCGATGCTCGCCGGCGGTATCTCCAAGGCGTTGATCACCACCGCCGCCGGCCTGATGGTGGCGATTCCGGCGCTGTTCTTCCATCGCTACCTGCAGCGTCGCGTCGACGAGCTGGTGGTGGGCATGGAGCAGGAGGCGATCAAGCTGGTGGAAATGGTGCAGGGCGACCGCGACGTCGACCTGGGCGAGGGCAAGGCGTGAAATTCCGGCGCAAACCGCGGGAGAGCGTCGAGATCAACCTGGCCTCGCTGATCGACGTGGTATTCATCCTGCTGCTGTTCTTCGTGGTCACCACCACCTTCACCCGCGAAACCCAGCTCAAGGTCGACCTGCCCGAGGCCGTCAGCGGCACGCCGCCGGAGCAGACCGAGCTGAAACAGCTGGAGATCCTGATCGGTACCGACGGCGCCTTCTCGGTGAACGGCAAGGCGCTGCTGGAAAGCAACCTGAGCAACCTGATGGCGGCGCTGCAGAAGGAGTCCGACGGCGACAACAGCCTGCCGCTGATCATCAGCGCCGACGGCAAGACCCCGCACCAGGCGGTGATCACCGCCATGGACGCGGCCGGCAAGCTGGGCTTCGCGCACCTGCGCATCACCACGGTGGAAGCACAGGAAAGCCCTTAAGTGAGCGCTGCCGACCGTCTGCTCGACGCCTGGTACCGCGGCCATCCGGCCCTGGCGCTGCTGCGCCCGCTGGAGTGGCTGTACCGCCGCGTGGTGCTGGGCAAGCGCGCGCGCTTTCTCGCCGGCGCGGGCGAGATCTACCGCGCGCCGGTGCCGGTGCTGGTGGTGGGCAACATCACCGTCGGCGGCACCGGCAAGACTCCGTTGATCCTCTTTCTGATCCAGCACTGCCGTGCCCGCGGCCTCAAG
>NZ_AVOF01000481.1:0-1905 GCF_000465935.2 Pseudomonas sp. EGD-AK9 | reverse complement strand
CCGGCGCACAGCGCGCGCAACGGCTGCAGCGGGCGGGCCAGGCGGCGCGCCAGGGACAGGGGAATCAGGGCCATCGATGCAGTTCCAGTGAACAGTTGTGCACAAGGCTGCCAGACGCCGCCCAGCTCAGTCAACACTTGTACACTTAAACGCCGCCCCATCCTGGTTCGACGCTCGCCGCGCGCATTTGCTAGAGTGCGGCATCGCTCACCGACCCAGACCCCGCATGACGCCACGCGCCGAACAGAAGCAGCAGACCCGCCAGGCCCTGATGGACGCCGCCCTGAGCCTGATGGAGAGCGGGCGTGGTTTCGGCAGCCTGAGCCTGCGCGAAGTCACCCGGGTCGCCGGCATAGTGCCCACCGGTTTCTACCGCCACTTCGCCGACATGGACGAGCTCGGCCTGGCCCTGGTGGCGGAGGTCGGCGAGACCTTCCGCGCCGCCATTCGCCGCGTGCGCCGCCACGAGTTCGAGGTACGCGGGATGATCGACGCCTCGGTGCGCATCTTCCTCGCCGAGGTGGCGGCCAACCGCGCCCAGTTCCTGTTCCTCGCCCGCGAGCAGTACGGCGGCTCGCAGCCGGTGCGCCAGGCTATCGCCGCGCTGCGCGAGCGCATCACCGGCGACCTGGCCGCCGACCTCAAGCTGATGAACCGCATGCCGCACCTCGACGACGCGGCGCGCGAGGTGGTCTCCGACCTGGTGGTGAAAACCGTGTTCGCCACCCTGCCGGAACTCATCGACCCGCCGGCGGACAACCTGCCGGCGCACCTCAGCGCCGAAGCCAAGATCATCCAGCAACTGCGCTTCGTGATGATCGGCGGCAAGCACTGGCAGGGCCTGGGCAAGCCTGCCGGCTGAGCGCACCACCAAGGTGCACGCCCAGCCCGGCATGCACCAAATAAAACCTGACTGCCTCGCCAAGTTATCCACAACCCACAGCAATGCGGCCTGGCGGCGCCTTGGCAAGGCCCTTGCACTATTTCCGGGCATCCCCTTTCCGGAATCGATGCATATGCTGGTGATCCACCGCCGAATCGCGCCGCAGCAGGCCCCCGATGCCGAACTGCAGCTGAGCTTCGAGGCGCGCAGCAAGAGCCGTCTGCGCTGCTTCACCACCGCGGGCGAGGAGGTCGGCCTGTTTCTCGAACGCGGCCAGCCGGCGCTGGCCGACGGCGACTGCCTGCAGGCCGAGGACGGCCGCGTGGTGCGCGTGCGGGCCAGGCCCGAGCCGCTGCTGCACGTGACCTGCGCCAGCCCCTTCGAGCTGATGCGCGCCGCCTATCACCTGGGCAACCGCCACGTCGCCCTGCAACTGGGCGACGGCTGGCTGCGCCTGCCCGACGACTATGTGCTCAAGGCCATGCTCGAACAGCTCGGCGCAACGGTCGAAGCCGTGGAGGCGCCCTACCAGCCGGAACAGGGCGCCTATGGCGGCGGCCACCATCATTCGCACCAGGGCGACGCCGAGTTCAACTACGGCCCGCGCCTGCACCAGTTCGGGGTGCGCACGTGACCCCGAACGCGTCATTTCGCCTGGGGTGCGCCGTGCGCACCAAGGTTGCGCCATGAACCCGGCCTGGGCCCTGCTGCGCCTGGCCAGCCCGCAGCTGCCGATCGGCGGCTACAGCTACTCCCAGGGCCTGGAATGGGCGGTGGACAGCGGCCTGATCACCGATGCCGATGGCGCCGAACGCTGGCTGGCCGATCAGCTCGCGCTCAACCTCGCCCGCTTCGAGGCGCCGCTGCTGCTGGCCCACTGCCAAGCCGCGCAGGACGGCGACTGGGGGCAGCTGCAGGCATTGGCCGAGCGGCACCGCGCCAGCCGCGAAACCCGCGAACTGGCGCTGGAAAGCCGGCAGATGGGCTATTCGCTGCGGCAACTGCTCGACGGCCTGCCGGAG
>NZ_AVOF01000480.1:0-1907 GCF_000465935.2 Pseudomonas sp. EGD-AK9 | reverse complement strand
AGGCCCCGCGCCAGCGCCGGCAGCAGTTGGCCCAGGGTCCCGCCGGCGGCGGCGATACCGAGCAGCGGCGCCAGCTGGCCGAGGACGATCAGCAGGGCGGCGCCGCTGATAAAGCCGGAGATCACCGGATGGCTGAGAAAGTTGGCGATAAAGCCCAGGCGCAGCAGCGCCATGCCGCAGAGCAGCCCGCCAGACAGCAGCGCCAGCAGCAGGGCGGCGCCGGCGTACTCGGCGCTGCCGGCGGGAAACAGCGGCTGCAGGGCCGCCGCGGTCATCAGCGAGACCACCGCCACCGGGCCCACGGCCAGGGTGCGGCTGCTGCCGAACAGGGCATAGGCCAGCAACGGCAGCATGCTGGCGTAGAGCCCGGCAGCCGGTGGCAGGCCGGCGAGCATGGCGTAGGCCAGGCTCTGCGGAATCAGCAGCAGGGTGACGATCAGCGCCGCCAGGGCATCGCCGGCCGCGGTCTGCCGATCGTACTGCCGGCCCCACTCCAGCCAGGGCAGCCAACGGCGCAGCGACGAGGCTTTCATAGGCGGTCCAGGGGAATCTTCAGGTAGCGCACGCCGTTGTCCTCCGCCGGCGGCAACTGCCCGGCGCGCATATTGACCTGCACCGCCGGCAGCATCAGGGTCGGCACCTCCAGCGTGGCATCGCGCGCCTGGCGCATGGCGACGAAGGCGTCCTCGCCGATGCCCTCGTGCACGTGCAGGTTGTGCGCGCGCTGCTCGGCCACCGTGGTCTCGCAGCAGAAATCGGCGCGCCCCGGCGCCTTGTAGTCGTGGCAGAGAAACAGGCGGGTGGCGTCCGGCAGTTCGAACAGGCGGCGGATCGAACGGTACAGGGTGCGCGCATCGCCGCCGGGAAAATCGCAGCGCGCGGTGCCGTAGTCCGGCATGAACAGGGTGTCGCCGACGAAGACGGCGTCACCGATCACGTAGCTCATGCAGGCCGGCGTATGCCCCGGGGTGTGCAGGGCGAAGGCCTCGATGGCGCCGATCTGGAAGCGCTCGCCGTCGCGCAGCAGGCGGTCGAACTGGGAACCGTCGGTGGCGAACTCGCGGCCGGCGTTGAACAGCTGGCCGAAGGTGCTCTGCACCTGGGTGATGCGCTCGCCGATGGCCAGCCGGCCGCCCAGCTCGCGCTGCAGGTAGGGCGCGGCCGACAGGTGGTCGGCGTGCACATGGGTTTCCAGCAGCCAGCCCACCGTCAGGCCCTGCTCGCGCACATGGGCGACGATGCGGGCGGCGCCGGCATGCGAGGTACGCCCGGCGGCCGGGTCGTAGTCCAGCACCGAATCGACGATGGCGCAGCGGCGGCTGAGCGGGTCGGCGACCACGTAGCTGTAGGTGAAGGTGGCGGGATCGAAGAAGGGGGTGATGACGGGCGACATGCCGGCTCCCGGGCGGACGACGGCGAGTCGCCCGCCCCCTGCGATTCAGGATTTGGATTTACAAGTATTGACGCCTAACAGCGGATAGGCCGGACAGAAGCGGAAGATTCCGCTGGCCAGCGGCAGCAGGCCGATCCAGCCCCACAGGCCGATGACGCCGGACAGGCTGAGGCCGATCAGGATCAGCCCGGCGGCGATGCGCAGGCTGCGGTCGAGGTTCCCTACGTTGCGTTGCATGATGACCTCCTCGGTCAGTGGCCGCGCCGGCCCTCCAGCGCAGCAAAGATCAGCATCCCGGCGAGCAGCGCGGCGACGAACAGCGGCGCCTGCCAGTGCCCGCTGAGCAGAATGGCCACGGCCGGCCCCGGGCAAATGCCGGCGATGCCCCAGCCGAGGCCGAACAGCAGGCTGCCGCCGACCAACCGGGCATCCAGCTCGCGCCGCCTCGGCAATTGCATGGCGCCGCCCAGCAGCGCGCGGGAACGCCTGCCCGCCAGGTGCAGGGGCAGGGCCG
>NZ_AVOF01000479.1:0-1912 GCF_000465935.2 Pseudomonas sp. EGD-AK9 | reverse complement strand
GAGGCGCCGGGTGCGGTGGATGCCGGCGCGTTGGGCGAGGACCTGCGCCGCCGCGAGTTCCAGGTGATCATCGATACCCTGCGTGCCGAGCGCGGCCGCCGCAAGGAGGCCGCCGAACGCCTGGGCATCAGCCCGCGCACCCTGCGTTACAAGCTGGCGCAGATGCGCGATGCCGGTATGGACGTCGAGGCTTATCTCTACGCCAGCTAGCGCTGAAAGTTGCAAGCCGTAAGCTACAAGCGGCAAGTAACAGCTTCGTAGGTTGGGTTAGCGGCGCGGTACACCGGTCGATAAACCGGATGCGATAGTGGCGCGGCGCGTAACCCACCAAGCGATCGACCGCGTTGCGCCGATGGTGGGTTACGCCGCTGCCCTTGTGGCGTGATGTCTGGTAATCAGCGCATGCGGCTAACCCACCCTACGCTCTGTCCGGAGTGGGCTTCTTCTCGCGGCTTAAGGCTTGCAGCCTGTAGCTGGCTCCTTTGGCACCCTTGTTGCAAATACCCCTGCAACGCACCGCAAGTGTCAAAAAGCGGGCAGTGGAGGAAGTCATGAGCCAGGGTGTTGAATTCAATCGCTTGATGCTGGAAATGCGCGCCATGCAGTCCGAGGCGATGGCGCGGCAGAAGCCGGCCGTCAGCGAGCCGGTGCAGGGCGCGCCGAGTTTCTCGGAGATGCTCGGCCAGGCGGTGACCAAGGTCAACGAGACCCAGCAGGCCTCCAACAAGCTGGCTACCGCCTTCGAGATGGGGCAGAGCGGGGTGGACCTCACCGACGTGATGATCGCCTCACAGAAGGCCAGCGTGTCCTTCCAGGCCATGACCCAGGTGCGCAACAAGCTGGTCCAGGCTTATCAAGACATCATGCAGATGCCGGTTTGAGGGTTGATTGATGGCTGAAGCAGCAGTAGCAAACGTACCGGCCAAGGCGGACGCGGCGCAGGCCAAGGGCCCGTTGCTGGGTCTGAGCTTCCTGGAAAACCTCGCGGACATGTCGGTGCTGCGCCAGCTCGGCCTGCTGGTCGGCCTGGCTGCCAGCGTGGCCATCGGCTTCGCCGTGGTGCTCTGGTCGCAGCAGCCGGATTACCGTCCGCTCTACGGCAGCCTCAACGGCATGGACGCGACCCAGGTGGTGGAAACCCTCAGCGCCTCGGGCATCGATTACACCGTGGAGCCCACCTCCGGCGCGTTGCTGGTCAAGGCCGACGACCTGGCACGGGCGCGCATGCGCCTGGCCGCCGCCGGCGTGGCACCGACCGACAACAGCGTCGGCTTCGAGATTCTCGACCGCGAGCAGGGCCTGGGCACCAGCCAGTTCATGGAAGCCACCCGCTACCGCCGCGGCCTGGAAGGCGAGCTGGCGCGCACGGTCTCCAGCCTCAACAACGTCAAGGCAGCGCGCGTGCACCTGGCCATGCCCAAGGCCTCGGTGTTCGTCCGCGACGAGCGCAAGCCGTCGGCCTCGGTGCTGGTGGAACTGTATCCGGGCCGCGCCCTGGAGCCGAGCCAGGTGATGGCCATCGTCAACCTGGTCGCCACCAGCGTGCCGGAACTGGACAAGGGCCAGGTCACCGTCGTCGACCAGAAGGGCAACCTGCTCTCCGATCAGCAGGAGCTGTCCGAGCTGAGCATGGCCGGCAAGCAGTTCGACTACAGCCGGCGCATGGAAAGCCTGCTGACCCAGCGCGTGCACAACATCCTGCAGCCGGTGCTGGGCACCGGCCGCTACAAGGCCGAGGTGGCCGCCGACGTCGATTTCAGCGCGGTGGAGTCCACCTCCGAGATGTTCAACCCGGACCAGCCGGCGCTGCGCAGCGAGCAGCAGGTCAACGAACAGCGCCACAGCAGCCTGCCGCCGCAGGGCGTGCCCGGCGCGCTGTCCAATCAGCCGCCCGGCCCGGCCGCGGCTCCCG
>NZ_AVOF01000478.1:0-1917 GCF_000465935.2 Pseudomonas sp. EGD-AK9 | reverse complement strand
CAGCGGCCGCGTGCTCACGCGCCGGCCTCCTGCAGACGCGCCACCGGCACCTCGCGCACCGGCCAGTTGAGGACCGCGGCCAGCAGGCTGAGGAGGATGGAGATCTGCCAGACCAGGTCGTAGCTGCCGGTGTGGTCGTACAGGTAGCCGCCCAGCCAGCCGCCGAGGAAGGAGCCGAGCTGGTGGAACAGGAAGACGATGCCGCCGAGCATGGACAGGTTGCGCACGCCGAACAGGGTCGCCACCGTGCCGTTGGTCAGCGGCACCGTGGACAGCCACAGCAGGCCCATGGCCATGCCGAACAGGTAGGCGCTCCACTGCGTCAGCGGCGCCACCAGGAACAGGGTGATCACCACCCCGCGCGTCAGGTACAGGGCGCTGAGCAGGCGCGGCTTGGACATGCGCCCGCCGAGCCAGCCGGCGATATAGGTGCCGAAGATATTGAACAGCCCGACCAGGGCCAGCACCGTGGTGCCGGTCAGCGCCGGCAGGTGATGGTCGACCAGGTAGGCCGGCAGGTGCACGGCGACGAACACCACCTGGAAGCCGCAGACGAAGAAACCCAGCGCCAGCAACCAGAAGCCGGAGTGGCCGGCCGCCTCGCGCAGCGCCTCGACCAGGGTCTGCTGAGGCCCGCTCGGTAGCGGCATCGGCTGCTCCTTGATCATCGCCGCCAGCGGCAGGATCAGCGCCACCAGCAGGCCGAGGGCGAGCAGCGCCGCCGACCAGCCGAGCCAGCCGATCAGCCCCAGGGTGCCGGGCAGCATGGCGAACTGACCGAAGGAGCCGGCCGCCGCGGCGATGCCCATGGCCATGCTGCGTTTTTCAACCGGCACGGCGCGGCCGACCACGCCGAGGATCACCGAGAAGGAGGTGCCGGACAGGCCGATGCCGATCAGCAGGCCGGCGCTCAGCGACAGCGACAGCGGCGAGTCGGCCAGGCCCATCAGCAGCAGGCCGATGGCGTACAGCAGGCCGCCGACCACTATGGTGCGGCGTGCGCCGAAGCGGTCGGCCAGCGCCCCGGTGAATGGCTGCGCCAGGCCCCAGATCAGGTTCTGCAGGGCGATGGCGAAGGCGAACACCTCGCGCCCCCAGCCGAACTCGGCGCTCATCGGCGGCAGGAACAGGCCGAAGCCGTGGCGGGTGCCCAGCGACAGGGCCAGGATCAGCGACGCGCCCAGCAGCAGCCAGGTGGTCGAGCGCCATGCGGTGGTCATTAGGGTGTCTCCCAGGGGCGGCCAGTCGCGGCCGTGAAGGCGATAAGTAAGAGCCGATACGCGATCAGGCCAGTTGTTCCAGCAGTTGCATCAGCTCGGCGCGGCGCTCCTCGCCGAGGCGTGCGTTGAGTTCGTCCTGCACCTGTTGCCAGAGCGGCAGCGCCTGCTGCAGACGCTGCACACCGGCGGCGCTGAGCAACACTTCGCGGCTGCGCTGATCGCGGCCTTCGCCGAGCTGCAGCAAGCCCTGCTCCTGCAGCACCCGCAGGTTGCGTCCCAGGGTGCTGCGATCCAGGCCCATGGCCTCGGCCAGCGCGGAAATGCTCGGCTGCCCCAGCCGCTGCACATGGCGCAGCAGGGAAAACTGGGCGGCGCCGAGCCCGACCGCGGCGAGCGCGTCGTCGTAACGTCGGGTGACCCCGCGGCTGGCGCGGCGCAATTGGGTGCAGAGGCAGGTGGTCGGCAACATGGGGTACAGGTATATACCCGCTTCGCCCCGAGACACAGGCACAGTTGCCCGCTTTGTCGGCATAACAGTCCGCCAGGGGCTTCCGCTAGCGCCCGGCGGCGCGCTGCCGGTAGTAACGGCGAAAATCCGCGGCGAAACGCGCGTAGACCTCCTCCGGCAGCCAGCGCCGCTGCACCTGCAGCAGGCCCTGCGGCTGCGCCAGCAGCGCGACCACGGCGCGTTCCAGGC
>NZ_AVOF01000477.1:0-1928 GCF_000465935.2 Pseudomonas sp. EGD-AK9 | reverse complement strand
GGCGCGGTCGGCCAGCAGGCAGCGCTGGGGGAAGGCGGCGAGCTGCGCCGCCAACTGCTGCGCCGCCGCCAGCGCCTGACCGGGTGCCACCACGCGGTTGACCAGGCCCATCTGCAGCGCCTCATCCGCCGCCACCGGGCGGCCGCTCAGGATCAGGTCCAGCGCCCGGCCCTGGCCGACGATACGCGGCAGGCGCACCGTGCCGCCGTCGATCAGCGGCACGCCGAAGCGCCTGCAGAACACCCCGAGCAGCGCATCCTGCGCCATCACCCGCAGGTCGGCGAGCAGCGCCAGCTCCAGGCCGCCGGCCACGGCATGGCCCTCGATGGCGGCGATCAGCGGTTTGCCGAGCTGCATGCGACTCGGCCCCATGGGCGCATCCCCCTGCTCGTCCAGGCGATTGGCGCGCTCGCCGCCTTCGGCCACTGCCGCCAGGTCGGCACCGGCGCAGAAGGTGCCGCCGCTGCCGGTCAGTACCGCCACGCGTGCTTCATCGTCCGCCTCGAAGGCGCGCAGGGCCGCGGCCAGCGCCTCGGCCGTGGGTCGGTCGACGGCGTTGCGTACCTGCGGCCGGTCGATGCTCAGGGTGGTCACCGGGCCGTTCTTCTCGACTGTCACCGACATGAAGCTGCACTCCGCTGGCTGAACGAAAAAGGCCGGCATCACTGCCGGCCTTCGAGCCTAATCCGCCTGCGTCGGCGCGTCAGCCTGGCTGGCCGATCAGAGGGCGTACTTGTGCAGATTCGCCATCATTTCCTTGAGCGCCTCGACGTTGTCCGCCGGGTGCGCGGCGCCCTGGAAATCACAGATGCGCTGCCACTGTGCGGCGACGTCATCGGGGCTGAAACCGGCCTTGGGATCGAAACCGACGCCCAGGCTGCGCTCCCAGCGCACCTTGCCGACCCAGCCGCCACCGACTTCGAACAGGCCGCCGCTGTCCTGGCAGTTCTGGCTGCCCAGGTACACCACCAGCGGGCTGACCAGTTCGGGTTTGAGCTGCTCGAATACCTGCGGCGGGATCAGCCCCTCGGTCATGCGCGTAGCGCCGGTGGGGGCGATGGCGTTGACCAGGATGTTGTTCTTGCGCCCCTCGATGGCCAGGGTGCGGGTCAGGCCGTAGAGGCCGAGCTTGGCCATGCCGTAGTTGCTCTGGCCGAAGTTGCCGTAGATGCCGGAGGTGGACGAGGTGAAGATCACCCGCCCGTAGTTCTGCTCGCGCAGGTGCGGCCAGGCGGCGTGGGTGGTCTTGTAGGCGCCTTCGACGTGCACCTTGTAGACCAGCTCCCAGTCGGCGTCTTCCATCTTGTGGAAGCTCTTGTCGCGCAGGATGCCGGCGTTGTTGACCAGCACGTCGATGCGGCCGAAGTGATCCAGCGCGGTCTGCACGATCTTGTCGCCGTCGGTCACCGAGTCGTGGTTGGCCACGGCATCGCCGCCGAAGGCCCGAATCTCTTCCACCACCTTGTCCGCCGCCGAGGCATTGGCGCCCTCGCCGTGAGTGCTGCCGCCGAGGTCGTTGACCACCACCTTGGCGCCATGGCGGGCGAACAGCAGCGCGTGGGCGCGGCCCAGACCGCCGCCGGCGCCGGTGACGATGACGACCTGATCCTCGAAACGAACCGCTTCACTCATGGCAGAAACTCCTCGGCAGTGGGCAATGGCAGCGAGTGTCACGCAGGGCCGCTGCGCTCACAACGAACCGTCCTGACGCTGAATGGTGCGCGATAAGGCGCCGGGATGGTCAGGCCGGACGGATCAGGCGCAGATGGTCGTACAGGTGCAGCACATGGGCCTGGGCGTACTCGGCGTGGCTCAGCGCGCCGTAGGCGAAATGCGGCTGCAGAGCGCCAGTGTGCGCGACGAAGCGCTCGAAGGCGGCCTGCAGACGCTGCAGGGCAGCCGCCTGGCTGGCCGGCTCGGCCAGTGGC
>NZ_AVOF01000476.1:0-1946 GCF_000465935.2 Pseudomonas sp. EGD-AK9 | reverse complement strand
TGAGTTCCTTCAACCGCGGGCAAAGATCAAAACCAAGCAAACGGGCATGTGACATGGCAAAGTCGGTGTAGCCATGGGTATCCACAGCAAGCTGGCTGGTCTCCAGCTTTTCTTGGCGGATGACACCTTCAATGGCCACGCCCGCCTGGCGCTCATTGAGCACAAAGGGCTGCGCATGGAAGATGCCCCACCGGTCTTTTACATGGGAGTAGATTCCAATGGAAGGTGTGTTGCGCCGAGGATCAAGCCGGGCTTGCCACACCCGTTTGGTGGTCTCCATGCTCATCATGTCAGAAGATGCCAAATCGGACCGCCCCCAGGTGGCGGCAATCGGGTGTCGCTGCATGAATTCCAGCACAGCCTGGCAGGCCTGGCTCAGACGCCGTTCGTCCCGCGCCCAGCGCATGGCCTGGCGAATGCTGGTGGCAGACAATTGCGGAATCATGCGCGCGCATTCGACCGCAGTCAGACTGGTGCCGTGGGCCATGATGCCGGCATAGACCATCAGCAGCTCGTCGGTAGAGCGCGGCTCACGTCCGAGCATGATCCAGCTAAAGCGCACCTGGGCGTCAACGGCCAGAATCACTTCCGGCAATTGAACCTCACCGATGCGGTGATCCAAAGCCGCGCGCAGCTTGGTCACTTCTGGGTCTTCGTCCTCTGCGGGCAATGGCGACAAATGGAGTTCATCATCCACGCGCAGTACGCCACTGCGGGCTGCAGCGGCCACCGCATCGACACCGGCAGTTACTCTGGCCAGCAAAGGCTTCAAGAAAGTGGCAGCCTTGCTGGGTAACGATAGACGGGCATAGTGTTTCTTGGACTCTGCCTGCCAACGCTCGTCCGTGAAGAACAAGCGCGCACGACCCCGAAAGCTCAGGCTGTGCTCAATCCAGACCGAGCCATTGCGCACCGCGCGGCGCAGGGCAAACAGGGTGGCCACCTCCAACGCCTGAAACGCCCGTTCCCGGTCTGGGCTGGAGATCGAAACCTGCCAGATCATTCCCAGACTTGGTGCCACCACTTCAACTGGCAGCTTTCTGGATCCTTTGAGATATAAAGCTTGCAGCTTGGCAAGGTACTCGATGGCAGGATGCTCGCCGGTGGCCTGCCAGGGCAGCTTTGCAATGGCGACGAGCAACGACCGCACGGGGCGAATTCCATCAATCAATCCCTCGCGGACCAGGGAGGCCCTGCTCGGTGGTTTGCGTTTCTGGGTTTCGGTGATCAAGGCTTCAAGACGGGCACGCAACTCAGCATCTGGCACCGCACCTTGCGCGCTCAAGGCAACAAGTTCGCCGAGCAGCGTTTTGTACATTGCGGCCCAATTGACGGTAGCGGGGACATCGGCGGCAGCCTGACGCCACAGATCGGCGATCCGGCGCTGCACCATAAGGATCAACTGGTCTGTGGTGGTGAACAGGCAATACCGAAGAAAGCATGCGACCTCCACGGTGCGCGCTGGCTCTTTGATCTTGGCTCCGGCTGAGGGCGGCCTGGAGACAAGTCGGCGCGCGTAGCGGCGCAAGATGAGATCGGGGATGTCTGCCAGGTGCTTATGAACGTCCAGCGTGTAAAGCAGGTCGATGCGCTCCAGTACCTCGCTGATTTGGCGGGTTGAGTGTTTCGCCGGTGCAGCCCATAGCCAACTCTGCTGGGTTTGTCCATCTGGGCGCAGCTCTGAAACTGAGGCTCGCCAGCGATCAAGTGTTGCTGGATCAACGCTGGCGGCGATGGCGGTGCCTGTTTCAACTTCAAGCTGGGCAAGTGCCGCCGCAATCAGTGTCCGAATTGCCCGCTCGTGCACGATCACCAGCTTGTTCTTGTACAGCCATTGACGCGCCCGCACGAGTAGCTGATCGCGGTCGGCGCAGCGCGCCACTTCGTCGCGCAGTTCACGTACCAGTGAGCGGCGCTGGTGCTCGCTCATCCACTGGAATCCAAGG
>NZ_AVOF01000475.1:0-1947 GCF_000465935.2 Pseudomonas sp. EGD-AK9 | reverse complement strand
GCAGGCGCAGCAGCGACTCGTCCGGTGCCGGCAGGCCCTGGGCGCCGGAGCTGGTCATCACCAGGGTCAGGCTGAGCACCCGCGCTGGCGCCAGGTCGGCCAGGTGCTGGGCGATCATGCCGCCCATGCTCGCCCCCAGCACATGGAAAGCCGCAATGCCCAGAGCGTCCATCAGACCCAGGGCGTCGCCGGCCATGTCGCGCAACCGGTAAGGCGCGCCCGGCGCCAGGCCGAGGCGGTAGCGCAGCACCTCGTAGCCCAGGTTGATGGTCGGCGCCGGCTGCCGCCAGCTGCTCAGGCCGACATCGCGGTTGTCGAAACGTATCACCCGAAAACCCTGCTGGCACAGGCGCTCGACCACCTCGTCGGGCCAGTGGATCAGTTGCCCGCCCAGGCCCATGACCAGCAGCAACGCCGGGTCGCGCTGGCTGCCGATGCTCTGGTAGGCCAGACGCACTTCGCCGACGTCCACGTAACGGGTCGGTTGCTCGAACTCGCAGCGAGTCGCCGCCCAGGACGGCAGGCCGCACAGCAGCGCCGCCAGGAAAATAAATAGACGCATGAAAACACCGGAAACGCAGAACCCCACTGAACCGCGAGTCTGGTGATAGTCGTTCGCGAGCGCTGCCACACAACGATGACAATTTGATGAAGGAAGACGAGCGGTCGCCCTGCGGCTCCGCGTTGGGCTTCGCTGCGCTCAGCGCCAACCTACGTCCGTAGGTTGGGTTGAGGAGCCTGCGACGAAGCCCAACGCCCCTGGCGCCCATCGAACGGCAACGCAGGCAAACCGACAGGGCAAAGCGCCGATCAGGCCAGTTCGGCGCGCAACTGCCTGGCGGCGGCAACCATATTGACCAGCGCCGCCTCGGTCTCCGGCCAGGCGCGGGTCTTCAGGCCGCAGTCCGGATTGACCCACAGCCGCTCGACGGGGATGCGCGTGGCCGCCTTGCGCAGCAAGCCGGCCATCTCGGCGCTGTCCGGCACGCGCGGCGAGTGGATGTCGTAGACGCCCGGGCCGATCTCGTTGGGATAGGCGAAGTGTTCGAAGGCCTCCAGCAGCTGCATGTCCGAACGTGAGGTCTCGATGGTGATGACATCGGCATCCATGGCGGCGATGGCTTCGATCACGTCGTTGAACTCGCTGTAGCACATGTGGGTATGGATCTGCGTCTCGTCGCGCACGCCGCTGGCGGTCAGACGGAAGGCCTCGGTCGCCCAGTCCAGATAGCCCTGCCAGGCGGTCCGACGCAGCGGCAGGCCCTCACGGAAGGCCGCCTCGTCGATCTGGATGATCTTGACGCCGGCCGCCTCCAGGTCCAGCACTTCGTCGCGGATGGCCAGGGCCAGCTGGCGCGCCTGCACCTCGCGCGGCACGTCCTCGCGCGGGAAGGACCACATCAGCATGGTCACCGGCCCGGTCAGCATGCCCTTCATCGGCTTGGCGGTCAGACCCTGGGCATAGCGAATCCAGTCCACCGTCATCGCCCGCGGACGGCTCAGGTCGCCGACTATCACCGCCGGTTTGACGCAGCGCGAGCCATAGCTCTGCACCCAGCCGAAACGGGTGAAGGCGTAGCCGTCGAGCTGCTCGGCGAAGTACTCGACCATGTCGTTGCGCTCGGCTTCGCCGTGCACCAGCACATCCAGACCGAGGTTTTCCTGCGCCTCGACGGCGTGGCGGATCTCGCTGTGCATGGCCTCGGCGTACTCGGCCGCGCTCAGCTTGCCGGCCTTGAATGCCTGGCGCGCCAGGCGAATGGCGGCGGTCTGCGGGAAGGAGCCGATGCTGGTGGTCGGCAACGGCGGCAGCTGCAGGTGCGCGCGCTGCTTAGCGCTACGCGTGGCGAAGGGCGACTGACGCTGGGCATGACGCGGGCGGATCGCCGCCAGGCGCGCCTGCACCTCGGCCTTGTGGATGCGCTTTGATGCGGCGCGGGCGGCCTG